>CAVFCO010000091.1:0-2895 GCA_963620955.1 Alistipes senegalensis
CCTTATTCGTTTGAGTATTCATAACAAACCTTATTAATATAATAAAACAAATCATTCAAAATGTTAAATATTTCATCAAAATTCATATAACTATTGTTAAGCAACAATATAGAATTACCGTCTTGGCAAGTTTTCGGAGCAACAGTAAACTTAATATATTTGTTTATATTTGCTGGTAATTTTGAAGAAATAATACGCCATTCTGGTTGAGTGTATGGAGTATAAATTCTTATACAATCAGAGGTTTCTCTTATTACAGAAATTTTTGCCTCTGTTGCAGAAAGTCTTATTTTGATTAATTTAATCAAGTTTTCTACAGGTTCAGGCGATTTAGAAAATCTGTCTTTCCATTCTTGAATAATATAATCAAGTTCCGTTTGAGATTTTACATCTGCAAGACGTTTATATTCAATCATCTTTTGTTCAGCAGAACCAACCCATTCATCTGGAATATATGCAGTTACGTTAATATCAACAATTGTAGGTACAGTATTTTCAACTTTTTCACCCTGAAGTTCTTTGATTGTTTCTTCAAGTAATTGGCAATATGTATCAAAACCAACGTTAATCATATGTCCGTGTTGCTTTGTTCCTAAAAGATTACCGACACCTCTAATTTCAACATCTCTCAGTGCAATTTGATAACCGCTTCCAAGAGTTGTAAATTCTTTAATTGCTTTCAATCGTTTTATCGCTTCTTCTGTCATTGATTTATTCTTTTTGTAGAAACAATAGCAGTATGCTTGCTTTTCACAACGTCCTACACGACCTCGAAGTTGGTACAATTGAGCAAGACCAAATTTATCTGCGTCGTGAATAATTATCGTATTTGCATTCGGAATATCCAGTCCTGATTCAATAATCGTTGTTGAAAGTAAAATATCGTATTCATAGTTTGCAAAATCAAGCATGACCTGCTCTAGTTCGTGTTCGTTCATTTTCCCATGCCCGACACAAATTCGTGCGTTTGGAACAATCTTTTGCAGTTGAAGTTTAAATTCTTCAATAGTTTCAACCCTATTGTACAAGTAATAAACTTGCCCCTCTCGGTCAAGTTCGTGAATTATAGCATTTTTAACCGCAGTATCATTGAATTCGCCAACAAAAGTCTTAACAGGAAGTCTATTTTTGGGCGGAGTGTTAATCAAAGACATATCTTTTATGCCTGAAAGCGACATATAAAGCGTTCTTGGAATAGGTGTTGCAGACATTGAAATAATGTCTATATTTGCTTTCAACTGTTTCAATTTTTCTTTATGTCTAACCCCAAAACGATGTTCTTCGTCGATTACCAACAAGCCTAAATCTTTGAATTGAACACCCTCTTGCAAAAGTTTATGCGTTCCGATTACAACATCACATTCGCCTAAAGCCATTTTTTTCAAGGTTTCTTTTTGTTCTTTTGAACTTCTAAAACGACACAACAAATCAACATTCATAGCAAAAGGTTTAAATCTTTCAGAAATTGTACGATAATGTTGCAGAGCCAAAATTGTCGTTGGAACAATCACTGCAACTTGTTTTCCTGAGGTTACGGCTTTAAATATCGCACGCATTGCAACCTCAGTTTTACCAAATCCGACATCACCACAAATAAGTCTGTCCATCGGATTTTCAGATTCCATATCACGTTTTACTTCTTCTATTGCACGCATTTGGTCAGGAGTTTCAACATATTCAAAGGCTTCTTCCATTTCGATTTGCCAATTTGTATCTTCGTCAAATTTAATACCTGTACGCATTTTACGTTTTGCATACAATCGAAGTAAATCATACGCAATTGTTTCAACGGCTTTTTTAACTCTGTTTTTCGTATTTTCCCAATCATTACCGCCCATTCGTGATAATTTTGGTTTTACAGAGCCAGAACCTCTATATCTGCACAACAAGTTTATTTGCTCGGCAGGAATATGCAATTTGTCTTTGCTTGCGTATTCAATTGTTAAATAATCTTTTAATTGACCGTCAATTTCTTGTTGAGTCAAACCTTGATAAATACCAACCCCGTGGATTGTATGTACAACGTATTCCCCTGGTTTAATATCATTTATGCTTTCAATATATTCTTGCTTTTCTTTATAATATTTTTTCTTCTCAGATGTAACCTCTTTTGAACGTTTATTAAACAGTTCCCTATCTGTCAACACAAGAAATTTGCACTCATCAGAAATTGTTCCAAATGAAGTTATACCGTCCATATATCTGCAGTGAAAAATATCTTTTTCAGCAAGAATTTCTTTTACTCGTTCTGGATAATCTGTTGCAATAAGAGTTTCATAATCTCTTTTTTCATTGATATATTCAGCGATAGCCTGCAAATTTGCGTTAAAGTTTTTGACAGGCTGAGCATCAAATTCTAAAACCAAATCTAAATCGCCGTCGATAAAATTATTCATTCCGATTTTTTGAAAACTTGAAATTCTTTTTATAAAATCCTCAAAATGAATATGATTTTTTCCCTTAATTTCATAATTTAATGCCAATTTTAAATTTTCAGCATACTGAGTTTCAAAATTTTCATCAACAAACTGAAATTTTGAATAAATTTCACTTGTTTCATCAAAAATTATCAAATAATCATTAAAATAATCAAAAATATCTGTCAAATCAGGGTTGAAATAAGATTGATAAACCTCAATACCCTCAAAATAATTATCCTCTTGGACTAAATTTAGCACTTCTTTAGGCATTTCAACCTTTTCAGACGAAATAAATTTGTAAATCGGCAAAATTTCAACTTCAGAAGTTTTTGAAATAGATTTTTGAGTTTCATTGTTAAAATATCTTATATCAACAATATCATCGCCCCAAAGTTCAATTCTGACAGGATTTTCGCCAAGAGAAAAAATATCTATAATATCTCCTCGAATAGAAAACTCTCCAATATCAGAAACC
>CAVFCO010000092.1:0-8538 GCA_963620955.1 Alistipes senegalensis
GTGTAGAATGGGTGGCATGCTGAACAAATTTCAACTGTGATGTTTTCATCAATTGAACCAGTTTCGATTTCGTTACCACATACACATTTGATTGTACATTTTTTATAATCTGGATGAATACCTTGTTTCATAATTTACCTCACTTATCTTCTAACTTTAAACATATAATATAACACTAAAACTTATAAAGCAAGTATTTTTTAAATATTTTTAAGAATTAGGATAAAAATTTTGACCGTTTATAAACGGTTAAATTTTGATAAATCATATATATAGTCGAGGGTTTAGACCACCTAAATTCATCTTTTGATTGATGTAATAATCCAAATATTCTGAGAAAATATAATCAAGAAGAGAGAGGACTTTATGAATATTCACGAAGAATGTTTAATTAATTATTTACAAAAACCTGATGAATTATCACACACAACAGACGTATTAAGATTGAATAATGCACTACTTGCTAAAAGAATGAAAAATAAATTATTCCTTGCAAAAAATATCAATGTCAATTATACTAATGAAAAATAGTTAGTATATTGACGAGGGAATAATGTTAAAGAAATTTATTAAAAATTTTAATCCAATGCACTTTGCTTTAGTTGCATCGGCTATTTTGATTGCATTAATTGTTATTGTTTTGATTGTTAGAACAGTAAATTTAGTAGATTTTATTGCTAAGACAGAAAACAAAACATTTGATTCAAGACAAGTAATGTTGGTTAATAACCACATTAAAAAACCGAATAAAGATATCGTGATTGTAACGATTGATGATGCAAGTTACGAATATCTAACAGACAAATACGGCGAATGGCCTTTACCAAGAACAGTTTATGCAGATTTAATAAACTTTTTAGAAAAACAAAATCCAACTTCAATCTCATTTGATTTAATGTTTGTATCATCTTTAAAAAGTAATGACGGTGCTGATGACAAGTTAGCAAACGCAATGAATTCATACGACAATATCTTAACAGGTATGAATTTCGATGATATGTCTTATGAAGTTAGACAACCAATCAACTTACCTGCAAGATTACAAACAACAGTTGATAATAAATCAAATATTGATTTCCAAAACCTAACATTTACAAATTGCAGACCTATTTTATCTCAAATTATCAATAGCAACACAAAAATTGGTATTTTGAATATTGTTCGTTCTGCAGACGGCATTGTTAGAGAATTCCCTGCAGTTGTAAAATATCAAAACGATTACTATCCAAACTTAGCATTTTTAACTGCATTGAATTATCAATCAAAACTTGATAAAAAATCCTACAATTCAATTGAAATTGATAAACATTCAAATATTTTAGTAAGTAACAAAAAATTACCAGTAAACAAAGATGGTGGCTTAATCTTGAACTGGTACGGTCATTCAAACGGTGAAACTTACGACCACATTCCATTATATAAATTGGTTATGTTAATGAATGGCGAAACAATCAAAGAACAATACGATTTTTCTAATAAAATTATTTTTGTTGGTACAACAGCAACAAGTATGGCTGACGTAAAAAGTATTCCAATCACAGGTGTTGGCGAAACTTACCCTGGAGTTGAAATTTACGCAACATTCATGAACAACTTCATGGATAACAACTTCATCAAAAAAGCAACACCAGCAACAAACACAGTTATAACATTATTATTAGTATTACTAGTTGGTATTGTTGTATTGAGAACTAATTCAACACCAGTTGCAGTATCAACAGCAGTTGTAACAGCAGTTGGCTATTCATTATTAACTTATTTCGTAATGATGTTTGCAAATATTTGGTTAGACATCGTTGTTCCAGTATTGGCAATTATTTCAATCTTCGTGTTGGCATATATTGTAAAATACATTATCAAATCAAGAGATTTTGAACATCAATACAAATTAGCAACTACTGACGGTTTGACAGAATTGTACAACCACAGATACTTCCAAGACCAAATGAGAATGCAAATTGCAAGTGCTCAACGTTACAATGGACAATTCTCAATGATTATCGTTGATATTGACCACTTCAAATCTTTCAATGATACATACGGACACCAAGCAGGCGATGCAGTATTGAAACAAGTTGCTCAAACATTGAAAAACAATTCTCGTGCAACTGATATCGTTTGCAGATACGGTGGTGAAGAAATGAGTATCATTTTGACAAACACTGATAAAGAAGAAGCAATCAAAAAGGCAGAAAGAGTATGCTCTGCGGTTGCTGAAAGAATCTTCAAATTAAACGCAACACAAACAGTTCACGTTACAATCAGTGTTGGTGTTTCAACTTATCCAGAAAATGGTGAAACTCCTCAACAAATCATTGAATATGCAGACCAAGGTTTGTATTACGCAAAAGAACACGGTAGAAACCAAGTTGGTTTAGCAGAATACAATGAAAACCCACCTCAAAACTAATTTATAAAATCATAATAAAAAATCCGTTTTCAAAATAGAAAGCGGATTTTTTATTGCTTTATTTGGGCTAGTTATATTTTTGAATTAATCTAAAAATCGCATCGTCTTTATTTAATGCTTGAATTGGTAGTGGAATAAACAATTCTTTAAATTTTTCAATTGCATATTGGTCAGTCATACCGGCAATGTAATCAACGACAACCTGTTCAATTTTATCTTGTGGAACTTTATTTTCCAAGAATTCTCGGTAATATTTAAACAGTTCACAGACAATTCTTGCACTTTTCTTTTCCTCAAGTTTTGCAGGAGAATCTGTATAAATATTTTTGAACATCCATTCTCTAAGCATTGTTGTATAATTCCAACATTCTTCACTCATTGAAACTTTTGGAGAATTTGCAGAATTTGAAATGATATCGTTAATCATTTTACTCAAACGTTTATTCTTATTTGACGTAAAATATTCTTTGCATTCTTCTGGCAAATCTTCTTCTGCGATAATTCCGGCTCTAATTGAATCATCAATATCGTGATTAATATAAGCAATTTTATCGGCAAGTTGAACAACTTGAGCCTCGCAAGTTTTAGGTTTTAATCCCCAAGAATGCGTATAAATACCGTCAATAGTTTCTTGGCATAAATTCAAATTTTCTAAAACTTCAACCACTCTAACACTTTGTTCATTATGTCTAAAACCACCATCAATTAAGTGGTTCAAAACTCCCTCGCCACAATGTCCAAAAGGAGTATGCCCCAAATCGTGCCCTAGAGCGATTGCTTCTGTTAAATCTTCGTTCAAAGCCAACGCACGAGAGATTGTTCTTGCAATTTGAGAAACCTCTAGGGTATGTGTTAAACGAGTTCTAAAGTGGTCGTCAAAAGGCGACAAGAAAACTTGAGTCTTGTGTTTCAAACGTCTGAATGCTTTTGAGTGAATAATTCTATCTCTATCTCGCTGAAATTCAGTTCTTATATCACATCTTTCAACAGGCTCTTTTCGACCTTTTGTATCTACACTTTTTGTTGCAAATTCACTTAAATTTGCTATCTCTAATTGTTCTAATCTTTCTCTTATTGTTTCCATAGTAACTTTATATTATATTATTTTTGAGATTTATGCTATAATTTATTAGTTAAAACCATGCAAATAAAGGATAAAGTATGAAACAATTTTTTAATGAATTTGCGGCAAGTATTGATACATACATAATGTTCAAAATCAAAGAAAAAACAAATCAATTAAAAGATGAATTAACAAAAAAAGGCAGAAAACCAATCTCTTTGGCTATGGGTGCACCAACAACAATGCCTCCAAAAAAGTTGCTTGAAGATATGAAAAATGCCTTAGATGAAAATGGTGTTCATACTTATTCAACACCAAAAGGTGAAAAATATTTGCTAGAAGCCATTCAAACAAGAATGAAAAACAGATTTGGAGTAAATGTTGAACTTAACGAGATTTGTTCTCTTTTAGGTTCAAAAGAGGGTATTGCAAACCTTTTGAGAGGAATTATTTCTCCGTCTCATAACGACGAAGACAAAGATATTATCTTAATTCCAGACCCATCTTACGCATCATACGGCGAAATGGTAAAAGTTTGCGGTGGTAAAAGTTACTCTGTTCCATTGACAGAAGAAAATAATTTCACACCAAATATGGACGAAATTTTTGATAATTTAGAAAAAGAGGGTTATAACAAAAATAAAGTAAAAGCACTAATCATCAACTATCCAAACAACCCACTTGGTGCATCTTGCTCATTTGATTACTTAAAGCACGTCGTAGATTTTTGCAACAAGAACGAAATCTTGTTAATCTCAGATGCCGCTTATGCAGATATTTATTTTGACGAAGAATTTAAGCCACACAGTGCATTAGAAGTTGAGGGTGCAAAAGATATTACTGTAGAATTTCACAGTTTTTCAAAACCTTATTCAATGACAGGCTGGCGTATCGGTTGGATTTGTGGAAATCTTGAAGTTGTAAGCCAATTTGCAAAACTAAAATCAACAATCGATTCTGGTATCTTTAAAGCAATACAAATTGCAGGTTCTAAAATTTTAAACTCTAAAGAGGGCGATGAATATATCGTTTGGGCAAACAAAGAAATTCAAAAGAAAGCAGAATATTTTGTAAACGCATTCAAAAATGAATTAGGCTGGAAAATCGACCACATACCGACTGCAACATTCTATCAATGGTTAAAAATCCCTGAAAGATATGCAACTTCAGAAGAATTTTGCAATGATGTTTTAACAAAATCAGGTATCGTATTAGTTCCAGGAACAGCCTTTGGTAAATACGGTGCAGGATATGTTCGTGTTTCAATTGTTTGCTCAATGGACGAACTAAAAGAAGTTGTTAGCAGAATGAAACAAGACGGATTCACTTATGAAGGTTAACGACGAATTAAACGTAAAAATTGAAAAACTTTCTAACCTCGGATTTGGCATAGCAAAAGTCGACGGAATGGTTATTTTTGTTGAAAATGCTTGCCCTGAAGATGAATTAAAAATCAAATTGACAAAGGTTAGCAAAAATTACGCAAATGCATCTATTGTCGAAATAATCACTCCGTCGGCACACAGAGTAACTCCGTTTTGTCCGATGCAAAAAGTCTGCGGAGCATGTCAACTTCAATTTATCGACTACGATTATCAACTAAAACTTAAAAAAGAAATAGTTGAAGATGCAATGCACTCAATTGGCAATTTAAACATTGATATACAAGACGTTATACCAAGTCCAGAGGTTAAAGAATACCGTTGTAAGGTTCAATACCCTATTGGACAAACAAAAGTGTCTAAAAAGATTTTAGCGGGATATTACAAGCCAAAATCACACGAAATTGTGAACATAAAATATTGCCCAATTCAACCAGAAATTTGCGATAAAATTATTGATTTTATTAGAGAAACAGCCTCAGAATTAGGAATAACAGGCTACAACGAGAAAAAACATGTCGGAGATTTAAGACACGTTGTAATAAGACACTCTAAAGCAACCAACAAAAACTTGGTTATACTTGTTATTAATGCAAAAAAATCTTTCAAAAAAATCGAAGATTTAGCAAACAATGTTTATTCAAATTTCAAAGAAGTTTCAGGAGTTTGCGTTAACCTTAACCCAAACAAAACAAATCTTATTATGACAGAAAAGACTGAACTTCTTATCGGCAAAGATTACACAAAAGAAAGAATTTTAGATAAAACTTTCAAAATTGGTCCAAATTCATTCTTCCAAGTAAATCCAAAGAGTGCAGAAAATATTTTTGCTTATGTAAAAAATTATATAAAAGAAAACTTTGAAAACCCTACTGTTTTCGATGCTTACGCAGGTGTTACAACTTTTGGAATCACAGTTTGTGATGTTTGCAAAAAAGTTGTTAGTGTAGAAGAAAGCAAAGATGCAGTAAAATGGGCTGACGAAACTCTAAAAAGTAACGAGATAACAAATGTTGAACTTCATAACATGGACGCAGAAAAATTCTTTGAAAAAGAATTGAAAACTAAAAAAAGAAGATTTAATATAACAATTCTCGACCCTCCAAGAAAAGGTTCGACAGAAAAAACTTTAGATTACACCTTGGCTTTAACAAAAGACAAAATAATTTACGTAAGTTGTAATCCGGCAACACTAGCAAGAGATTTGAAATATCTTATCTCGAAAGGTGCAAAAGTAGAAAGTATACAGCCTTTTGATATGTTCTGTCATACTTATCACATAGAAAATGTAGCAATAATTGATGTAAAAGAAGTTAACAAATAAAAATTTTACTCGACTTTTTTTCATGTTTTTATTACGATAAATATAACAAAAAGAAATATAAGGAGAAAACCATGCAAGTAATATTGAAAAAAGATGTTCAAAACTTAGGTGAACAAGGCGATTTAGTTCAAGTAAAAGATGGTTATGCAAGAAATTACTTGTTACCTCAAAATTTTGCTGAAATTGCAACAAAAGGTGCATTGCAAAATAGAGAACAAAACTTAGCAAGAATTCAAGCAAAACAAGAAAAATTACACCAAGAAGCATTGGCAAAAGCAGCAGAAATCGAAAAATTCGGTACTCTTGAATTGTCAGCAAAAGCAGGTGAATCTGGTAAATTATTCGGTACTATCACTACTAAAAAACTTTGCGAAGAATTACAAGCAAAAGCAGGTATTGAAGTTGATAGAAAAACAGTTTCTTTAAATGCTCCAATCAACAAAGTTGGTTCTTACACTATGTTAATCAAATTAACTTCTAAAGTTAAAACTGAATTAACAGTTAATGTAACTGCTTCTGAAGTATTAAAAGAAGAAATCGAAGAAGTTGCTGAAGAAACAACTGAAGCATAGTTTGTTTACGGCACAAATTTGACATGTCAAATTTGTGCCGTATTGTTTTTATTTAACTTGGGATATTAAGTTAACGAAGATATTATCAAAAAGGGGTTATAAATTTTGACAACAACATTGGCATTAATTGGAAAAAGCGGAAGTGGAAAAACGACTGTAACAAAAGCGTTTCTTAGAATTTTTCAAGAATATTTTCCAGATAAATCAATCCTTTTGTTTGATAACGACTTAGCCGCAGAATTAGGTCATAGTTTTGGAAAAGATATTCGTAACACAATCTACGGTATCAGAAGCGGTAAACACGAATATAAAACCGGCATTCCAGAAGATATGACAAAACAAGAATATATCGAATGGGCATTAGAAGACATCGTTGTTACACTTGAAGAAAATGTTGATATTATTGTTTCATGGTTTGTTGCTTCAAAAGACTGCAGATGCCCTATTACAAAGCAAATGAACGAGGCTGTAACAAAGTTTGTTAACCAATATGACTTCGTTATTTTTGATTGCGAATTCGACTTAAAATACTTGAACCAACTAGTTGACGTCGATATCAATACAGCAATTATCGTAACAAACCCAACAGAAGATTCTATTCAACTTGCAAAACGTATTGAAGAATTCTCAGCAAAATATTCTGCTGGCGGTCAATTGGGCGTAGTTTTAAACAAAGTCGAAAACAAAGACATGACAAACTTATTTGACATGTTGAAAAAATACGAACTTGAAGTTCTTGGTGTTATTCCAGAAGATAAGGAACTTAAAGAACACCCTGTAGAAAGAGAATCTTTGGTTGCTCAAGATGCAATCAAACAGTTCTATTTCAGATTAAATTTACCACAAAAGAGGGTTTAATGGCTATTATAATTGACGGCAAACAAGTTGCCGAAAACATTACAACTGAATTGACAGAAAAGGTTTCTAAAATGACAGAGAAACCTCATCTTGTTGTAATTCAAGTTGGAGAAAGACCTGCAAGCACAATTTACGTAAATTTAAAAAATAAAAAAGCAGAACTTATCGGAATAAAATCAACAATTATTAGGTATCCGGAAGAAACAACACAAAAAGAGTTAATTGAAAAAATCGAAGAACTAAACTCTGATAATTCCGTTCATGCAATGCTTGTTCAATTACCTTTGCCAAAACATATTGATGAAAAAGAGGTAATCAAAGCAATTTCACCGAAAAAAGATGTTGACGGATTTACAGCATCAAATACAGGAGATTTGCTAAACGGAATAACTCCAAAAGCATACCCTTGCACTCCCAAAGGGGTTTTAAGACTTTTAAAAGAATATAAAATTGAAATTGCAGGCAAACATGCCGTTATCGTTGGACGTTCTAACATTGTAGGAAAGCCTTTGGCAATTATGCTTTTGAACGAAGATGCAACAGTTACTATATGCCATTCAAAAACAAAGAACTTGGCAGAAATTACAAAACAAGCAGACATTTTGATTTCTGCAGTTGGTAAAAAAATCATATTCAAAGATATGGTGAAAAAAGGTGCTGTCGTAATCGACGTGGGTATTTTTAAAGACGAAAACAATAAAATTACAGGCGATGTAGATTTTGATGGAGTAAGCGAAGTTGCAAGTTATATTACACCAGTACCAAAAGGTGTTGGACCAATGACAATCGCATCACTAATGGAAAATACAGTTTTGTTGTTTGAAAATAAATAAAATTTTGAAAAAAATTTATAAAAAAAAGGCGGTCTTGATTTCATCAAAACCGCCTTTTTTAACCTTTTAATACTATCCGCCGAAACACCAGTATGA
>CAVFCO010000093.1:0-16317 GCA_963620955.1 Alistipes senegalensis
TCATACCGTACTTGTTGCGGTATCTATTCAAAATTGACAAAAAGATTCCGCAATGCGTTCACTAAAGTTCACTTATGCGGAATGACGTTACTTATGACTATTGTTACTTGTCATTCCACTCTGCCTGATAAAGCAAATTCTTGAGTCATACCGTACTTGTTGCGGTATCTATTCAAAATTGACAAAAAGATTCCGCAATGCGTTCACTAAAGTTCACTTATGCGGAATGACGTTACTTATGACTATTGTTACTTGTCATTCCACTCTGCCTGATAAAGCAAATTCTTGAGTCATACCGTACTTGTTGCGGTATCTATTCAAAATTGACAAAAAGATTCCGCAATGTGTTCACTAAAGTTCGCTTATGCGGAATGACGATTGATAATCTTTGTGAGATATTTATTCCGGTATCTTTTTTCAATTTATTATCTCAACATTTGTAAATTTAATTTTGTGCAAAAATTTGTTAAATTTTCTTTAAAATCATGCTTGACAGTATAGTTTTAGCGGTAGATAATAGGATTACACAAATAGTATATTAGACAGGTAAATCGTTCATAAAAACCGCAAAACGGTTACGATTCCTAAAAAAGAAAGGGATTTTACAATGTACGCAATAGTAGAAACAGGCGGAAAACAATACCAAGTAGAAGAAGGTCGTTACGTAGACGTAGAACTACTTGAAGGTGAAAAAGACAGCAAAATCGTATTTGACAAGGTGGTTATGCTTGTAAATGGTAAAAAATCAAAAGTTGGTCAACCATACGTAAAAAACGCAAGTGCTGAAGGCGTTATCTTAGGTCATGACAAAGCAAAAAAAGTTATTGTATACAAACAAAGACCTAAAAAAGGTTACCGTGTAAAACGTGGTCATAGACAAGAATACACAAGAGTTATGATTAACAAAATCAGAACAACTGCTTCAAAAAAATCTGCTGAAACTGCAGAAACAACAGAAGCATAAGGTAAAGTAAGTAATACAAGATTTATAATTAGAAAGCAGGTTAAACATGGCACATAAGAAGGGGATGGGTTCTACCCGTAACGGACGTGATTCCGAAGCACAACGTTTAGGCGTTAAAAAATTCGGCGGTGAAGCAGTTAAAACTGGTAACATCATCGTTCGCCAAAGAGGTACAAAATTCCATCCAGGTAACAACGTAGGTATCGGTAAAGATGACACATTGTTCGCATTAATCGACGGTGTTGTTAAATTTGAACCACACAGACGTGATAGAAAACAAGTTAGCGTATACGCAACTGAGACAAAATAATTAAATAGAACAATAAAAACCGGCGATTGATTTATCAATCGCCGGTTTTTTGTATGTTTTGTATACATTGTTTTTAATTGCTAAAAACTATTTGCAACTTGTAACTGTCGAACTCAAAACTTTTCCGTTAGAGCATTTGCCTGATGAGTCTGCTTTCAGGTAATCTAAATTGCCAAAATCAAGAACCCATGCAGAGCAAGTATCTCCTGTCGAAAAACATCTTGTGTAAAGGTCTGATGGAACATAGTTTGTTTGATATGAACCGTAAGGATAAACTCCGTAAGTTTCAGAAAAGTCAAAAATAAATACATCTTTTCCTGCTTGGTGTGAGCCTTTGTTTGGACCGTCTATATCAACTGCAATCCATCCACAACCAGTATTCTGACCATCAGGTGTATGAAATCCTCTGCAAGTTCCAGACCACATGTGTAAATATACAGATGTTCCGTCTGCTAAAATTAATCTAGGTCCTTCTTTTGTGTTATACATGTTCCATACTGTTCCAGTTGTTCCACCTCTAAAGTTTGTAGGGGCTTTATTTGTGAAACACCCTTCTGTACTTGCTTCACATCTTTTTGCTACTTTTAAGAACTTTCCAACTTTGGTTGCGAAGTCGTTTCTCATTGTAACTCCAGTACTGTCGTTATCGTTTAAATACCATTCGTGAATTGGACCATAAACTACTTGAGCACGTCCAATGGCATCGTTTAATTCTGTCTGTAATTTTTGTAATTTTGCAACTTTTTCTTTTTCGCCAGTAGAACCGTTTAAGTTTGGTAAGGTTAGGGCTGAAACAATCCCAATAATACCTATTACAACAAGAGTTTCGGCTAAAGTAAACGCAAAAAATCTTTTCATCTTGTGTCCTCCTCTTCTCTCTTTTTTTTATGTAACTTTTATTATTATACCGTATTTTCGACACTTGCTCAACCCCAAAATTTAAAAAATTTAACATTAATATTCAAAAATGTCTGAAAATATGTTACCAAAAGTTAAGAAATAGCCTTAATCACAAAGATAGATTAAACTATGAGTGGAAAACTATCACAAAAATAAAGAAAATAGGGATAAAATGAATAAAAACATACTGAAAAAGGTATTATTTACGCTATTTGCGTTTGTGTTATCAACACCGATTGCAAGTGCAGCATTGTCATTCCCAAATATTAATATCGGAATGCAACAAGCAAATACTCCGCAAGATTTTTCAAATGGGATTCAAATTCTTATTTGGTTGACAATTTTAACTCTTGCTCCAAGTATTTTTATTATGACAACAGCATTCGTTAGGATTGCGATTGTATTGGCATTAACTCGTCAAGCCTTAGGTGCAGGGTCTTTGCCACCAAACCAAATCTTAATCAGTTTGGCTTTGATTTTGACATTCTTTGTAATGGCACCAACTATCAATAAGATTAATACAACTGCAATTCAGCCATATATGAATAATCAAATTACGCAACAAGCCGCTTTAGACCGTGGGTTGAAACCTGTAAGAGCATTTATGTTCGCTCAAACTGATGAAAAACAACTTGCGTTATTTATTAAAATGGCTAAAATTGAAAAACCTAGAAACATTGATGATGTTCCGACTTATGTTTTAATTCCGTCGTTCATTATCAGTGAGTTGAACACTGCATTCAAAATCGGTTTTGTAATATTTTTACCATTCTTGGTTATTGATATTGTAATCTCAAGTGTACTTGTTTCAATGGGTATGATGTTCTTGCCTCCAACAACAATTGCACTTCCGTTCAAACTGATTATGTTTGTAATGGTTGACGGTTGGTATTTGATTATAAAATCGCTAGTCGAGGGATTTGCGGCGGCATCTTAGAATTGAGGAAATAAATGAATCAAGATATAGTTATAACACTTCTTCAAAAAATGTTCGTACTGGTATTGGAATTAGCAACACCGGTTCTAGTTGTTGGGGTTGTGGTTGGTTTAGCCGTAAGTATTTTTCAAGCGATTACGCAAATTCAAGAATCAACTTTGACAATTGTTCCCAAAATTATCGTTGGGGTTTTGACGTTAATTCTCCTTATGCCTTGGATGATGAATATGATGATTTCAACCGTAAACGAGTTTTTTGATATGATTCCTGGGTTGATTAGTTAGATTTAAGAGGTGCTTGTGGATTTTAATTTATTACAAATATTTTCACCAGCAAATATCTTAGTTTTTATGGCAGTTTTTGTTAGAATAAATGGTTTATTCATGGCTGCCCCTCTTTATTCTACCTATCCAATCCCAATTCAGGTAAAAGTTTGGATGGTTGGTTTTATCGCTTTTATCTTGTATCCGTTTGTACAAAGACATACTCAGTTTATGATTCCGCACGATGTTATAGGTTTGACTGTTGTAATGATAAAAGAGTTTGCAATCGGTTATATCATTGGTTTTTGTGCAAATTTAGTTTTTATGGCTGCAGAACTGGGTGCAAATATGTTCTCAATTCAAATGGGTTTGTCTATTAGCCAAGCCTTAAATCCTGCATCTGGAACAACTTCGCCTATTATTTCGCAAGCGTTTACTTTGTTAATAACTATGGTATTCATTGGTTTGAATGCTCATCAATGGTTGCTTTCTGCTTTGTATAGCAGTTTTGCCCATGTTCCAATAGGTTATTCATTTATTTTTGATGGTGCTTTAGTACAAAAAGTTATTTATATGTCAGGTCAAATGTTTACTATTGCGATAGGAATTTCAATGCCTATTTTCAGCGTTTTATTGATAAAAGATATTTTGCTTGGCTTTGTTTCAAAACTAATGCCAACAATGAATATCTTTATGGTAGCGATGCCATTAAAAGTTTATGTCGGACTTTTGCTTTGCATGATATTTATGCGTCCGATTACAGAATATGCAAGAATTATTCTTGAAAAAGTTTTAACAGAAATAGCGGCTATTTTTTAGCAGAAAGGGTTATAAAGATAAACAATGGCAAATGACGGAGCAGACAGAACCGAAGAAGCCACCCCTCGTCGCCGAAATAAGGAACGAGAGAAAGGTAATATTGCCAAGAGCAAGGATTTGATGTCCGGAGTAACAATTACTATCGGAATCGTTATGCTGGGTGCTTTTTCAGGTTGGATGATGAACCGTATGAAAGTTGCTATGTATCATTCTTTTACTAACCTTAATCCTGCGTCTTATGACCCAAATGAATTGATTGGAACACTTGCACCTTATATGCGAATAACTGCAGAAGCAGTGTTGCCGTTTATGTTGGCGATTTTTATTTTGACAATTGTCGCTTTAAGAATGCAGGTTGGAAAAATTTTTGCAATAGACAAAATTAAACCGAATTTTGAAAATGTTTCACCTAAAAAATGGGTTGATAATTTGAAAAAATTGATAAATCCATTTGAGCCTCAAAAACTTATGGAACTTGCAAAATCGCTTTTAAAAATCATTATTGTAGGTGCTTGTGGTTATTCTGTTGTTCATTCAAGATTGGACGAATTGTACGCACTTTTAGGGGCAACTCCAGAGGTTGTTTTTGGTACAATCGGTTCAATTTTGGCACAAATGTTTTTGAATATGTGTTTGGCAATTTTGATTATCGGATTTTTGGATTTGAAATTCCAAACTTACCAATTTGAAAAATCAATCAAAATGACAAAGCAAGAAGTTAAAGATGAATACAAAGATACAGAGGGTGATCCGAAAATCAAAAGTAAGATTAAAGCCTTTGGTATGCAAATTTTACAGCAAAAAATTATGTCTGCTGTTCCGACAGCCGACGTAGTTGTAACAAATCCTACACATTACGCAGTCGCTCTAAAATACGATAGAAGTGTAAAACCAGTTCCTTATGTAGTGGCTAAAGGTGCTGATTTTATTGCGTTTAAGATAAGAGAGATTGCTCAAAATAATAACATTCCTATCGTTGAAAACAGGGTTGTTGCAAGAACCCTCTACTCTTTAGTTGAAATTGGTGATATAATACCATCAGAAATGTTTCAAGCGGTCGCAGAAATTCTTGCATACGTATACAAAAAAAATAACAGTTAATCTTGGGTAAGGTAACAACAATAAATGAATTTCGGTAAAATTTCAGAATTATTGAAAAATAGCGATATCTCACTTGCCGTTGGGCTTGTATTTATTGTTGCAATGATGGTATTGCCTTTACCTCCTGCATTACTGGATATTCTTTTAACAATAAACATTTCATTGTCTGTAATTATTCTTTTGGTTTGTTTGTACACAAAAGAACCGCTTGATTACTCAAGTTTTCCAACAGTTTTGTTGATTGCAACCTTGTTTAGGCTAGGTTTGAACGTAAGTTCAACAAGGTTGATTTTGTTATATGGTGAAGCCGGCAACGTTATTAATGCATTCGGTGAGTTCGTTGTAGGTGGTAACTACGTTGTAGGTTTTGTAATCTTCGTAATCCTTGTTTTGATTAACTTTATGGTAATCACTGGTGGTGCAACTCGTGTTGCTGAAGTAACTGCACGTTTTACATTGGATAAAATGCCAGGTAAACAATTGAGTATTGATGCAGATTTGAATGCGGGTATTATTGATGAAGAAGAGGCAAAACGAAGAAGAAAAGCATTAGAAAGAGAAACAGATTTCTACGGTACTATGGACGGTGCTTCGAAGTTCGTTAAAGGTGATGCGACCGCAGGTATTTTAATTACCGTAATCAATATTGTTGGTGGTTTTATCATCGGTCTTGTTATGATGAAAATGGACTTCCAAACAGCCTTGACAACATACACAATCTTAACTGTTGGTGATGGTTTGGTTTCTCAATTGCCTGCACTTTTAATTTCTACTGCAACAGGTTTGATTGTATCTCGTGCAAGCGGTAAAGATGAATCTTTATCTCAAGATATCGGCAAAGAAATGTTCTCTGACCCACGTGTTTTGGGTGTTGTATCAGGTTTGTTAATGTTCTTGGGTGTTGTTCCTGGTATGCCAACATTACCATTCTTTATTATTGGTATAAGTGCCGGCGGTTGGGCTTATTACAAATATACAGAAAAACTTAGAGCGAAAGAGGAAGAACAAAAACTTAAAGAAGCCGCTGAAAAAGCAGAAAAATCAGGTAGAAAAAATAACAAAAAAGCAACTCGTGAAAGTGTTATGGAATTGCTTGCGGTTGAAACTATCGAAATCGAAGTTGGTTACAGATTAGTTCCATTGTTAAACGTTGAAATGGGTGGCGATTTACTAGAACGTATTGCTCAAATTCGCCGTCAAACTGCCCTAGATTTAGGTATTGTTTTACCGTCAATCAAAGTTAGAGATAATCTTCAATTATCGCCAAATACTTATCAAATCAAGTTAAAAGGCGATCCTATTGAGGCTGGTGAAATTTATCCGGATAGAAGTCTTGCTATGAATGCAATGGGTGGCGATGACAACCCTAATATTAAAGGTATTAGTGCAATTGAACCTGCATTTGGACTTCCTGCGTTATGGATTGAAGAAGATCAAAAAGATTATGCTGAGGCTTATGGTTACACTGTTGTAAGCCCATCTGCGGTTGTTTCTACTCACTTGACTGAGGTTATCAAGAAAAATGCCGCTGCAATCTTGACAAGAAACGACGTTCAACAACTTGTTGATAACTTAAGAAAAGAAGTTTCTGATAGTTATGTTGATGATTTAATGAAGGATATGACAATCACAGATATTCAACAAATTGCTCAAAACTTGTTGAGAGAAAGAGTTACAATCCGTGATTTGAAAACAATTTTGGAAACTATCAGTTTGCAATCTAAATTTAGCAAGGATTACAACTACTTAACTGAAAAAGTTAGACAGGCTCTTGCAAGAAGTATTTGCAGACAAAATGTTGCGGATAATGGCGAACTTATGGCGATTACAATTTCACCAGATGTTGAAAGAACTTTAGCAGAGGGTATCAGTCCTGATTCTCAAAGTTTGACAATCAATCCGACATATTCAAAATTGTTATTTAGCAGTATTAATAACGAAATTCAGAAAGCACTTACAACGTATGGTTGTCAGCCAGTTATCTTGTGTTCTTCTCCGATAAGACGTGCGTTCAGAAATTTAATCGAAAATTATTACCCACAAATTTCAATTATGTCGTATAATGAAATTAGTCAAAACGTTAAAACAAAATCCGTTGGGGTTGTAAGAGTAACTAAAAATAATGTATAGAAAGGTTATATAAATGAATGAACTTGTAAAAATCGACCAAAATGTAACAATTGTTCCTAGTGATTTTAATTTTACAAACAAAGGTTCTGTAACAAGCGTATCAGAAAAGGGTTTTCGTATGAAAATGAAATACCCGACAACTGGTTTGAAAGTTAACTATATTTGTGAGTTTTATTCACAAACTCCAAATGGTATTTTGTTCTTCAAATCTCACCCAACAGAGATGACTGAAAACGAATTATTTATCGCTAACCCAATTAAACATAGATTTTTACAAAGAAGACAATTTACTCGTATCAAATTTATCACTGAAACTACAATGGTTGATAAACTTGATAAAAAATACAATATTACAACAGTTGACCTTTCTGCAGGTGGTTTGAAATTCACAACTGACAATGCTATCGATTTGGATAGAGAATACAAAATCGAAATTAAACTAGATGATGATGAAGTAGTATATTGTTGGTTACAACCAATCCGTATGGAAAAACAAGACACTGGTAAATTTATGTTATCAGGACGTTTTGTTAACCAGGTTAATGTTGATAAAATGACATTGATTCAATACTGTATGAACAAAAATATGGAAGCAAAAAATAAATAATGGCAAGAAAGAAAATCCAATATAAACAAAATACTGCGTTGTTTTTTGCATGCGTTTCTTTGCTTATTTTTGGTGCAGGTTCGTTGTTTATAAACGGTGGAATTAATTACACTTCACTTGTTGCTTCTTGTCCGACAGTTCTTCCGGCAGTTGGTGTTATGTACGTTTTGGGTTGGCTAATCGGTTCGACTATGGAATCTTCAAAATCCGTTAAAAGTACAAATCTTGGCTATGCAAATAATCTTTTAGAAGAAATTCTTAAAGAAGAAGGACTTAATGCTTCAGAAAGTGGTTCTGACGATACAGATTCTTCTGATGTAGATAGTTTAATTGACGGCTTTGAAACTGAAAGCAAAGAATAATGAGCCTAATAAAATTATTTAGAAAATCATATAGAACAAAATGTTTTACAACTCCGAGTCATAGTCAGAGTTTTTTTATAACTTCAAAATTTGAACAGTTTTATAAGCATGATATTTCAGAAACCTATACTCACAATCCGCAAGAGGCTTTGGAAAACGCAGAAAAACACGCAACAGAAATCTATGGAACAAAACAAACTTTATTTTTGACAAACGGTTCTACAAGTGGTGTTATAAGTGCGGTTCTTTCTTGTGATTGCAAGGGGGAAAATGTTTTGGTTTGGGAAAATTCGCACCCTTGCCATAAAAATGCAGTTGAACTTGCAGGGGCAAATCCTATATTTTATTCGCTTGAAAAAGATGAAAATTGGGATTTGTACAAACCTTTTGAGGCAGAAAATTTAGAAGAAATTTTGAAAAACAATTCTATAAAAGCAGTAATTGTAACTTCTCCAAGTTACGAGGGTGTTGTTTGTGATATTCAAGCATTGCAAGAGGTTTGCAGAAAATACAATGCATATTTGATTGTTGATGAGGCTCATGGGGCATTGTATCCATTCAGTGAAAAACTTCCTCAAAGTGCCGTAAAAATTGCAGATTTTACAATTCAATCCTTGCACAAAACAGCCGGTGGGTTAAATCCAACCGCACTTTTGCATACAAATACTGATATTGATATGCGAAAATCACTTGCAAAAATTACAACAACATCGCCAAGTTATGCTTTGCTTATGACAATCGAAAAAAATATTAACTACCTAAATTCTAAAAAAGGCAGACAAAAAATTGATATGTTGATTGAAGATATTGAAAATTTGAAGAAAAATTGCCAAAATGTTGAATTTTTTGATGGTGATATTACAAAAATCGTTGTAAAACATAAAAATTATTCAGGCTATGAACTTTCTGAAAAACTTTTTGAAAACGGAATTGAAGACGAAAAAACAAACGAAAAATCAACAATGTTGTTGTGTGGATTAGGTACAGACAAAGAAAAATTAAGACGATTAGAAAAAGTTTTGAAAAAACTTTAAAAGTTTGTAAACATTTATTAAAACATGCCCAAAATATAGCAATAAAAAATCTTTAGGATACATGTATAGGTATGCTTAATCCAGTTAGTGTGTCTTTGAATAGAATTCAAATGCCTTCGTTTGCGAAATACCAAACGAATCCGTTGAGCATGTCTGGATTGCAAAGAGATACTTTTGAACATTCAAAATCAGTTGCGAATGTTTCGTTTACATCTGTTGATGATACAGTAGTTGGAAAAGCAATTAGAGAACTTGGCGATGTGCCTTGTCCTTACTGTGGAACACGAGTTATTCAAGGTAAAGAGATTTCACATTTAAACAAAGACAATTTAGGTGGAAGAAGCGAAAACGCAATCAATTTATTGAAACCATTCGAGGATAGAATGCACCCTGTTGAAAAACAGGTATTTAATTTACTGGAAGATTTAAGCACAAAAGAACCTAACAAAAACTTGCGTCAATTGTTGGATAAAGTTCGTCCAACTCACCTTGAAGTCTTGAAACAACAAGAGTTTGACATTTTAGGCAGAATGTCAGATTATTCTCAAAAAAATATGAAAAAAGATGATGCAAACAAAGTTGCAGGACTTGTTAACGAAGCGACCGACATCATCAACAAACAAGATGAAAACTACATTTTCCGTAGACGTAGATTTATGGAGAAATTCGATAATATTACGAAAAAAATGGACGACCAAGAGTCTGTAAAAGGCTTGCGTGATATTGCAGAAGAACTACCTCGTGCTCACGATAATATGAGTTCATTTATTATCAAATTTACTCAAAAAGATGCTAAAACAAAATTAGAAAAAACTCCATATCAAATAGGTATTTCGCTTGTAGAGCCGTCTGTAGGTTCGTTAGAACACATTAAACCAAGACACCCTCAAGATAAATCAAAGGGCGGTGAAAATATTTATTCTAACTACATTTATGCAAGTAAAGAGTGGAATGTTCGCAGAAAAAATACTCCGCTTGATAAATGGGTTACTCAAAACCCTGAAATCAAGGACAATATGCAAAAATATATGGACGCAGTAATCGAAAAAATCAATAAAGGTCAAGCACTAAAAAGATGCCGTGTATATCCGATTATTGTTGCCGAAACATTGGAAAAAGAATCAAAAGGATTAATAAAACTAGATACATCAAAACTAAAATTAAGCAAAGCACAAATTAAAGCCGAAAGGGCTAGAATCGAACAAGAAGAAGCAAAAAGAGCAGAAGGTTCAAAAAAAGGCTCAGACAAAAAGAGAATTACACAACAAACAACAACTATCAACTTAGTTGCTTAAAAAAGAAAAGGATAAGGAAAAGAAAATGTTACAACCAGTTAAATTATTTTCTGCATTAGCACCAAAAAAAGTCGAAAAAAGCACAAACAACCAACCGCAATTTCATGTAAATTTTGCGACTAAACCTGATACATTCGAAAAATCTACGCCAAAAACAAATATTTTAGCACCAGCATACGTTCCATTTACCGGTTATAAAGGTGATGAACCTGTTAGAGCATTAGGAAACATTATTTGCCCTTGCTGTGGTATTGAAATGATGACTCAAAAAGACATGAACAAAGTTTCAAAAGGTCTAGGTGCAACAAGCGAACAAGCAATTAAGACTTTGGATAATTACGAAAAATATATGCACCCAGTTGAAAAAGAGTGCTATAACTTACTAAAAGGTTGGGCAAAAGAAACTCCAAATTCAAACTTTAAAGAACTTTTGAACAAAAACAGAGAACCTCAATTGGCAATTCTTCAAGAAAAACAAAACAAAATTCTTGATAATGTAGACGAAATTTCAAAAGATTTGCCTGAAAAAGAACAAGAAGAAGTAAAAAAAGTTACCGATTTGACTAGAAAAATGGTATCTTCTAACGATAAAGAGATTAAATTTAAACGTAAAACATTCCTTGCAGATGTAAATGAATTGGCAAGAAAGATTTCTAAACCGGAAGTTCACGAAAAAATGGTTAAAGAGGCCGAAAAAATGCCAACTTCTCAAAATGACGTAAGTGCATTCGTTGTAAAATACGCAGAAAGAGGACACAAAGAAATCGGCGAACGTTTAGTAAAACTTTCTGTAGGCACAATCGAACACATTCACCCACGTTCTGCAGGCGGTAGAAATAACCCAGGAAACTATTTGTTAGAATGTGGCGGTTGCAACCACGAAAGAAGCAGTATTCCACTTCCTGAATGGGTAGATAGCCACCCTGAAATGGCAATAAACGCTCAAAAATACATTGATGAAGTAATCAGACGTATTAACTGTGGCGAAGTTAAAGGCTTCTCTTTCTATCCTGAAACAGTTGCAAGAACTTTATTGCACGAATCAGACGGTAAAATTGACCTTAAGACAGATGCTCTAAAAGTAAAAGACGAAGATTACTAATTGTTGAATACTGGCTCTAGTTTTCGGCTTAATTCGTCAGTTAACTCTCTGTAATTTCTTGGTACAGGAGTCGGTTTTGATGTTTTTATTGCATCAAGAAAGATTTTTGACGACTTTGGTTCACCGCTCAAAAAGCATTCAGAGTTTGCAACGTCAATCCTTGCAGGTGTGATTAAACCACTTTGAGTCATTTTTTCAATGTTTTCTTTTGAAGATAAATATTGGACGAATTTAACCGCTAAATCTTTGTTTTTAGTGTCTTTGTAAATCGCCCAACCTGAAGCGTCCATCGGAACTATGCTTCCCGCACTTCCATTTGGAAAGTTTATGATGTCCCAATCAAAATTAGCAGATTCTCTGTATTTTGGAACGAGCCAACGACCTGAAAGTTGCATTGCAAGTTTTTGTTGCAAAAACATTTGAGCCATTGTTGCACTTGCACTTTGGGATTTTTTCGGTGCAAAGTTATATTTGTTTCTTAAATCTGCATAAAAATGAAGTCCCTCTTGAGAGTTCGGGGTGCTGATTATTTCAGTTTTTAAATCGTCAGACAAAATTCCTCCGCCACAACTCATTAAATACGGCAAGTAAAATAAAGGTTCTTCATCAAAACTTATTGCAAAGATATCGTGTTTTTTGAATTTCAAACCGATATCTAATAAATCCTCAAAAGTCCAATTTTGTATTGGAGTTTTAATTCCATATTTTTTAAAAAGGTCTTTGTTGTAGTAAACAACAAGGTTTGACGCATCACGAGGTATAGCAAGAACTTTTCCAGCAACACTCATTGATTGCAGAGTTTGTTCAAAAAATACGTTTTTGTCTGCATATTCTGTCAAATCCATAAGATAATTTTGATAAACAGGCAAGTTTAAATTGTTTATGAAAATTACGTCTGGGGCTAAATTTGAGGCAAGTAGAAGATGTAATTTTTGAAAATAATTTTGCGGAATGTGCATAAATTCAATTTTTACATCAGGATTTTGCTTCTCAAAATCAGCGATTATCGGTTTTAAAATTTCAACTTCAGATTGCGAACCCCAACTAGAAAATTTTAAAACAGTTTTACTGTCAGATTTTGTGCAACCTGTACAGATAAAAATTAGTAAGAACAAACAAACGACAAATCGTTTCATAGAATTACAAATCCAATAATTGTCTTATGCTGTCAGGTTTAACTTCAACCAAAGTCTTGTAACTACCAACTTTGATAATATAAATCATTGTATTAGGGTCTGGTTGTTCGTTTAATCTAACTTGCATTGAGCCTTTTACTTCTTCTTTAAATTTTCTAATAACGCTGATTTTTGAACCAACATAGCCGATTAATGCGTTAATTCCGTCTACACTTACTTGAGCAAATCCTCTGTTTGAGTCGATTACGTATTTTGCTTGTACTGACAAATGTTCAAATGGGTCTGCAACTTCTTTTGGTGCAGGTTCTTCTTCAACTTCTTCGACCTCGTTGGTTTCGTCAGTTTCATATTCTTCTTCATCTGAATATTCGTCATCTTCGTCTACGTATTCGTATTCATTGTCGTCTTCTTCGTCTTCATCAACGTAATCTTCTTGGTATTCAACGTCCTCGTCTTCATCTTCGTCCTCAAAAATGAAGAAATCTTCGTCGTTTCCATTAGAATTTTGATAGTTAAAGAAATCGTCGTTTTCGTTTATTGAATATTTATCATCGTTAAAAGGAGAATTTTCTTCTGCCGGTTCTTTTTCATCAAATAAAGTTTCTTCGTCTTGTTGACTTATTGATGTTAAAGGATTTTTGAAAATTCTTTTTTCTATTTCATTTGCATTTTCGTCAAAAATAGACATTTTTTCTTCCTCGCTAATTTTACTCAAAGGTTTGTAAAAATCACTTTGTGCAGAGAATGGTTGCGGTTGATGATAATTACTTTTTGCGTAAAGATTGTTTTGAACTTTTGATTGTGGACTTGAAAAGTTCATCGGAGTTGATAGTGGAGTTACATTGAACCCTTCCTTGTTGTCTTCTTCAAAATTGCTTCTGTTCGTGTTGTACACGTCCATATTTGAATATGACGGATATGCTTGTTCAAAAGTTTCATCATTGTTGTGAATTAAACGACGAGTTACAGGCTGTGCTGGTCTGTCGCTTGGCTCTTGAACTTTTTTAATTAAATCTCCTACAACTTTAATCAAGCCTACTAACAATATAAATTGTAATACAGTCATGAAAGAAGCGAAAGAGATTCTTACAGATAGTAACTTTTTAATTTTGTGTACTATTCTTTGTTTTGTTTTTATAATTTTTTTGAAAAATGCTAATTCATTTTCAGAAAGGTCATCATCTGATAATGTATCGTCATCAACGGCTTGACCGTTTTGAACGTTTTGTTTTTCTTCTAAGTTTTCTTGTGAATTTTGATTTTCTTGTTGAGTTGTAACCGCTTCTGCAACTTGTTGAGTGCTAGTTTGTTGTACTACTGGTTGTTGAACAACTTGTTCTTGTTGTCTTGTCGGTTGAACATACTGTGGCTCTTGAGTTTCACGTCTGATAACAGTTTGTTGCGATTGTTGTTGTGGTCTTGCAACATAACTTGGTTGCTGTGTAACAGTTCTTTGACGTTGCTCGTATGCTTGAGTAAAATCGTGGTTTGTGATTGGTCTTTGTTGATGTAAAACCCTTTGTGGAACTGTCATTTGAACTTGTTGAGGTGAAACATACGGTCTTGTTTTTGTTTTTCTTTCAGGAGAAAGTTTTGTTGTAACGTACGCTTGCGGAACAAGGTTTACAGGTTTTTTGCTATCAATTGTGATTTTTGTATAACCTTTTCCTGGAAGTGAAGAGTATTGTTGAGTTTTAACATCAACATTATTCAAGTTTGAAACCCCAGAAATATCAGGTTGTACATTCAACGAATTTACTGTTTCAGGTAACAAAATAACGTATTTGTTATCAGGTTTTTTGTTTACAATAATTTGGTCTTTGTATGGTTTATCTGTGTAAATATTGACCTTTACAGAACCGTCAGGAGTTTGATTAAAGTCCATTTTTACAAGTTCATTATTTACATCAGCACAAAATGCGTTTGATGTAAACGATAATAATACTGCAACTATTAGACTGTATCTTATTACTTGTTTTTGCACTACAATCTCCTAGTTTAATATTAACATTATTATTATAAAAAATATACGATTTTTCAGAAAAATACTGCCTTTAGTGTATATTTTAAGGAAAATTCCCTTGTTTATGTTATTCTTAAATTATGAAAAGCGGATTTGTAACAATTATAGGTCGCCCAAATGTTGGCAAATCAACTCTTTTGAACAAGGTTTTAGGTCAAAAGATTGTTATAGCAACAGATAAGGCTCAAACAACAAGAAAAAGAATAAAAGGTATTTTGACAAACGAAAAAGGTCAAATTGTTTTCGTTGATACCCCTGGAGTGCATAAACCTTTGAACAAATTAGGAGAATTTTTGCTTGATGAAGCAAAAGTTGCAGTTCCAGATAGTGATGTTATCTTGTTTTTAGTTGACGGCTCAGAACTTGCTGGTAAAGGCGACAAGTGGATTTCTGAAAATATAATTAAAAAAGCAGAGCAACCTGTAATCATTGTTTTGAATAAACTTGATAAAATAAAAAATCAACAAAAAATTGAGGAAAATATTTTAAGTTACAAAACTCTTTTTGAAAAAAACTTCCCAATTGTGAGAATTTCTGCAAAAACTGGAAGAAATATTGACACTCTTTTAGATAATATTTACAGAAAACTTCCAACAGGTGATTTGCTTTACCCTGAAGATGTTTTAACCGAAGAAACGATGCGTGATGTTGCCTCTGAAATTGTCAGAGAAAAAATTCTTTTGAACACGCAAGATGAAATTCCACACTCAATTGCAGTTGTTATTGATAATTATAGAGAAGAAGAAAATATTGATAAAATTTATGCAACAATTTTCTGTGAACACAAAAGTCAAAAGGGGATTTTGATTGGTAAAAATGGTTCTTTACTAAAAACAATCGGTACGCAAGCACGATTGGAACTTGAAGAAATTGTTGAGAAAAAAGTTTACTTAGATTTGACTGTTAAAGTCGAAAAAGATTGGCGTAAAAAAGACAAAACCCTAAAATCTTTCGGATACGATTCTAGCGAACAATAAGTTAGAAAATAGAAAATTTCGTCATACCGCTCTGCCAAACAAAATAGATATTGCGTCATTCCGCACTTGTTGCGGAATCTTTAAGACCACGCAACAAGGTGCTGGGGACGTTTTTTGGGGTAGATTGGACGAGTTAAACGTCATACCGCATAAGTGAACGTTAGAGAACGCATTGCGGTATCTAAAGGCATGGGTAAAAGATGCCGTAATAAATACGGCATGACGAAAAATATACAGGGCGATATGAAAACTTCAATGTTATAGTGTTGCGATTACTTCTTGAACGCACTTTATTCTCAATGAGTGCGTTCAAGAAGTAATCGCAACACTAACACCTCAAGTATAGTAAAATTAGAG
>CAVFCO010000094.1:0-8249 GCA_963620955.1 Alistipes senegalensis
CTCTAATTTTACTATACTTGAGGTGTTAGTGTTGCGATTACTTCTTGAACGCACTCAATTGTGATTTTTGTAAATTAAAAATAAAAATATTGGTGTCATTCATAATTCAAATTTATGCTACAAGATACCGCAACGGAGTGCGGTATGACATTGTTTTTACCGTCATTCCGCATAAGTGAAACGCATTGCGGAATCTTTTACTTAATTTTGAATAGATACCGCAATGCGCTTTGCTCATGTGTTATGACGAAAAAAATAGTGAGCAGAAAATTCCGCTCACTATTTTTTAAAAACTTTTCACAATTTAACTATTTGATTGCAAAAGTTACGTTTGCAACGGCTGTAACTTTCTTTTCGATTGATGACAAGTCGTTGTAACCTGAGTCGCTCACGTCATTTGAATCAACAGGAGTGATTTGGAACACACCCATTCTTGCTGAACGAATTTTGCCAAGTCTATTATGATTTGATTTCAACATAGATTTTGCTCTATCTCTTGCATCAGAAGTCGCTTTTTGCAACAATTTAACTTTCAAATCTGCAAGTTGAGAGTAATGATATTGAGGTTGTTCGTAACTTACAATATTAATCCCTTTTTCTGTCAAATCTTGGTAACTTGTTGCCAATTCTTTAATTTTTTCAACATCTTTTGTTGAAACTTTTACTGGTTGTTCATAAGTATAAGTTTCTACAACATTTGTTTGGTAACCATTTGCAGGATTTGATTTATAATTTTCGTAACTGTTTACAGGTTTAACTTCGATTTGCTCGGCAGTAAATCCTTTTTCAGTCAAATATTTTTGTGCAATCGGCAATTGCTCTTTAACTTTTTTGTATGCCAAAGCCCTTGTAGATTCTTTTGTTTTGATAATGAATGTCCAGTTTGCAGAATCTGATTTTACGATTTCGTAAGCAGAACCTGTAACCGAAATATTATCTTTCGATAAATTTGTTGTTGAAACAATTGCCGCAAAAATTACGCCAATTGCAATACAAATGCCTAAAATAGCAATTTGAAAATCTTTTAATTTTTCTAACATAAAACCCTCCTTAAAATTTTTAACCACGAGCGATAACTGTTGCGATTAATTCACCATAATTATTTACATGTCCGTCAGTTTCTTTGATTTCGTAGTAAATTGATGAATCTTCTGCTTTTGCTTTTTCAGCCGCTGCTCTTGCGTCTTCTAGTTCTTGGTATTCGCCTTCCAAATCAGGTGCGAATGAATTTTCTCTTTCTATAAATAATTGATACATTTTTCCCTCCTTTTATTTTCTTTTTTCTATATTATAGTGCAAAAATTTTTATTTGATTTTTTTCAACGAAGAAATAAAGTTATTTGTTTGAACATCACCGTCAACTTTTGTCAAGAAAACTTGTGCCATATCTTCACCTGTTTCAAGTTTTGGAAGCATTTTCAATTCAGCAGCATAATAACTTACTTCTTCTGCGTTCAACTGATTTTTTCTTGCCAGTGAATTCAAAGAAATATTACGCAAAAATCCTGTAAAACCTGTGTGTTTGTTAGTGAATTTTGTATAAATTCTCAAAGATGAATCAAAGTTTTCAAGGTTAATTTGACCAAAAATCAACGCACTCAATTGAGGTGAAGAAGATTTTATAATCATTCTGTCGATAACATTATCTCTTATTCTCAAATCACCAGAAATCTTTTTAAAAGTGCCGTCAGGAATTTCAACCAAATCAACCAAAGTTGTTGGACTAATCATCGCAACTGGATTTCTAAAGATTGATGCCATATTCAAAATATATTGAACCAAGCCCAATTTCATAATTGAGCCGTTATTAATAGCAAATTGAATTCTGCCGTTCAATTTCATCTTATCATCAGTATAAAATTCCAACAAAGCACTTGCCTTACCTGAAATTTCTCTTGGCAAATTCAACACAGATGTTGCAATAACGTCAGAATCAACATCTTTTGCCCCCAAACGTACACTGTATTTTTGTTTTGCCATATCACAATAAACTTTTAGGGTAGAAATTCCGTCTGCAAAATCGAATTTATTTGATTTAACCTCTAAAATACCTTTTTCTGTCAAAGTTAAGTTTGCATGAAGATTTCCAAAGTTTACAAGTTTATATTTACCTTTGTTCAAGTTAAATTTACAACTTCTAATTGCAATCAAATTAGGTTGGAATTCAAGAGGTTCTTCGTCCTCTGAAGTTGTTTTTTGAACTTTTGCTTTTTCTTCAACCTCAAAATATTTCAAAGGCACATCGCTTTTTGCAACTTGTGGATTTTTTGCTCTGTATTTTTCTCTAAGTGCTTGTCGTTGTTCTTCTGTCAATTGAGGTCTTGGTGCAAAACTTGTCAAAACCTTTTCAACATCAAGTTCTTCAAGGTTCAAATCAACATTTTCCACAATAATTGGGAACAACATTTTGTTTTGAATATCGCCATTAAATTTGTAATTTGTACGTCTAAAACGTCCGTCTGCAACCAAATGTATGCTAGATTGTTTGTTTGAAGTAACTTTTGCATTATTGAATTTCAAACTTTGACCAACAACTCTAACATCTTTAAGTTGTACATTACTATTGATGTATGGGTGTTTTTTATTTGTGTTTACATATTCCAATTTTCCGCTGAAAGTTCCGTGTCTAAACAATCTTTGGTTAATCAACACGTTGAAAAATTCGCTCGGAATAGGTTCCGGAATATCAAACGCAAGTTTATTTATTTGACCATTTTCAATATTAACATTACTGCTTACAGATACCAAAGGTTTTGTTATAGGGCGACCTTTGTCCGCAATCAAATCTGAAATATAGTAATTAATATGTTCAATATCTAAAATATTTTTTACTAATTTTAATTTTATACCAACGGCTCTATCGAACTTTGTAGGGCTGATTGAAGCATTTTCAATCAACAAATCAGAACCTTTTGGAATTTTAAATCCGCCACTTACCAATACTTTTCCAGTCGCATCGGTTTCGACTTTCAAACCTGCCTTTGACAAGCCTTGTAGAGTGAATTTGCAACCTGCAACTTTTGAAACGTAGTTAGCAAGTTCATTTTCAGCATCACCCATAACCAAGACTGTTGTTTTAGCAGTTTTCACGTAATCTTTCACATCACCGTTCATAACAACTTTGTTTGAAGATTTTGAACCGTAATAACCCTCAATATCTTTCAACAAAATATCTTTAGAGCCAATTTCAATAAGCCCTTTTGTAGCAGTAAACGGAATATCTGCAAGCGGAATTAATTTTGATGAAATCTTATTAATTTTAACAGTACCGCTCATATTTTTGTTGTTCATATTGAATTTGAAATCAAAATCACCTTTCAAATCCTTAAAACATGCCAAAACTTCTTTGCCATTAGCAACGATAAGATTTGACTCTAAAGCACTTTGAACATTTTTAATATTGAATTTTTTAGAACTTACTGTAAAATCATATTTGTTGTTCGCATCAATATAACCGTTAACGTTAACCATTGATTTATCGACAATAAATTTGAAATCATCAACATTAATTTTTTTATCTTTAATATAAATTCGATTGAAATCCTTGAACATCAATCTAAATCTTTGATTGTCATATTCAATATCTGTTAACACAGAAAAATGAATATATTTAGGTTTTTTAGCCTTTGTAATTTCTAAATCTTTTGCAAAAACTTTAACCAAAACACCGTCTGGAGTTCTGTATAAAACAATACATTTTTTCAAATATAAAACAGATTCAAACCATCTAACCTGAATTTCAGACGGTTTTTGTTCTTCGCCCTCTTTTACAGTCAACTTTTGAAGTTCATTTACATCAGCATAAAAATCATCTGCACCTAATTTATTCAAAATAATTTTTTTAGCAAGAATTTTTCTAATAGACAATCCGCAGTTTAATTTGTCAATGCTCAAAAGAGTTTTGCCGTCTTTTGTAAGCAAAATATTATCAGACACAAATGTCATCGACAATTTTGGCGAAGTTTTCAAAACTGGATTTTGAATGATTAATTCAGCACCGCAAGAGTCTTTAACCGCTTTTTGAACGTATTCCAGAAAATTTGGATTAGCCACAATCGTTGGAAGTGCATACAAATAGATTGTTGCAGGTATTACAACCAGTACCAACAATGAAAATATCCCAATTATGCAAATTTTTAAATTTTTACTCATTTTTTTCATATTTTTTAATGTTTATAATTATATCATGTTTTATGATAATATACTAATATGAAACGATTATTAATCATATTTTTAATATTTATTTTTTCACAAAACTTATCAGTAAATGCTGAAGAAGTCTACACAACAGACAACTTAACGGTTTACACTCTTAAAAATCTTTACGGATTAAAAAACAAATCTGACAAAGTTATTGTATACGCACAATACAAAAAACTCATCAAACTTGGCGATAACGCATGGATAGTTCAAAAAAAGAACAATAAATTCGGCTTAATCGACTGTTACGGAAAATATTTAGTTGATGCAAAATATATTCACGTCGAAAGACTTTTTGATAAATGGGTAAAACTTGGCAACGAAAAGGATTACGGACTTTATGATGAATACGGAAAAGTAATCATTCCGCCAGAATACACATCAATTGAACCTCTTTTCGGCAAAAGATTTTTAACTTGCAAACGATATAAATACGGAATTTACAACAGTCAAGGCAAAAAACTTTTAGACAACGAATACGATTTTATTTACACACCGTCGCCAAAAGTTATACGTATTCAATATCAAGGCAACTGGTATGAAATCGAAAGTATCACTCAAGAAGAAGCAATCACACTTCCAAAAGATGTTGTCAGAGTAAAATTTGACGATAAAGATTACAAAGTTACTGAATTACTTATAAAAACAGGTATTGGGGCAGGCTATTCTGTTGTAACAGCAACTGATTATTTACTAAAAACTGTTTCGACAATTTCTACTGCATACGAAGACACAATCGACGATTTAATGCTTTCAAGAGGTGCAGAAACAGTTTCAATCTTCATAAAACTAAGTTGGATTCCAAAATTCCCAGTAGTTTTTGCAAAAAAATATTATAACAATCTGTTCTCGCCAAACAAAAGCCCACTTGCAGGTATTAGAACAGATTTGAAAAACCAAATGCAATAACAAAAAAAGCAACCAATCGAGGTTGCTTTTTTATTTGTAAAACTGTTTTGTCGCAATATCATTAAACGTTCAAGCCGTTAATACTGCCTTTATCCTTATAACTATCAATCAATTTTTGAATAAAATTACTTGCTTGATTTTTAAATGAATTTCCATTTGTGGCTAAATTGCCTGTTGTTTCTGAATTTGGAGTTCTATTTAAAACATTTTCTAAGCCTTGCACTTCTTCTTGAGAAAGATGTCCGTCAGAATTTTTATCAAAATTTTCCATCATTGATTCCATCAAAGTATTAATCAAAGTTTGATAAGATTCATTTGTTGCACCAACTTCTGTAATATTAAGTCCTGCAGGCATTCCAAGTTGTTCAGACTGCAAAAAATTCATTTCATTATTCAAAACAAATTCGTTTTGTTTTTGATATTGTTCTTCCAACGCTTTTGCAAATTCTTCACCAGAAATCTTTGCCTCTGGAGAATCCTCTATTTGCTTTTGACCAGCATCAATAGTTGCATTGTTGATTTTATTATACATTTGCCAAATCTGAGATTGAATATCAGACATTTGACTCATTCCACCAATAATTGAAGACATAACAATATCCCCCTATTTTCCCTACATTTTCATACTAATCTATTTTTTAGAAATAGTAATCAACCATTTAGAGGAGATTATACATCTTTTAATTTGAAAACATTGTACATTTCAATTAAAGAGAATATGAAAAACGCACCAAAAACAAGCAAATATGATTTTGAAGTGTAAACATAATTACCTAAAGAATTCAAAATTGGTGGAAATCTATCAAGTAGAAAACCTATTAAAGAACCTAAAAATCCTACAGTGATAAAGAAACAAGAATTCATTATACTCAATGCTGTTCCTCGAACTTCATATTTGTTTGTCGCATGAATAATCGGAACAAGCAAAGGCGACATTCCACCACCGATTGCAATCATCAAGAACATAACCGCAATTAACGGAGTTCTGAAATTAAACAACAAGCATAAAGAAATTATCGCAAATATTGTTGAAGTCATTATGCAAATAGATTTCATAAATATTACACGGCGATTGTTAAGCAAAATGCTTATTGAAGCCATTGAAAAACCAGAAATACCAGCAATAACAATCATTACAGATAAAATCAATGCTGATGTATTTTCTGATAAATTAACAAAATCTTTTAAGAATTTTACCCCTAAAACCGTTTGAATTACGTAATATAACCCATAATTCAACCCTGCAAAGATAAATAAATTTCTATTGAATTTTTGTGATAAAACATCTTTGAAAGGAGTTAGTGAGAATTTTGCATTGTAATTCACAGGGATATGGTGCAAAAATCCTCTTTCAACGCAGAATAGCAATGTTGCAACGATTGTTATTATCGCCATAAAGGTTAAAATTGATTGCCAAGTAAAATAATTTGATAGGTAAACAAATGGTGCGTTTGCAAAAACACCACCTAAATACCCTGTAATAAGCATTAAAGAAACACAAATTCCGAAATATTTATCAGGGAAGCATTTCTTTGCCTCGTGAACTAAACTCAAATAAAATGCCGCAGAGCCAAAACCTAACAATGAACGGCTAAAATATAGCATGTAAATATTGTTTGTATTTGGAAAAATTATAGAACCTAGAGAGAATAACAACGCACCGCAAAGAATAACTTTTACCGCCCCGTACCTGTCAACTAAAATTCCGCAGAATAAAAGACTTATCGCATAAGAATACATAAACACTGCACTCAAAGCGGTAATTGCAGGTGCTGTAAGACTTAATTGTGAACGCAAGACATCAAAAATAGCCCCAGGAACAGCAACCCTTTGGAAATTAGCCATGAAATATAGAACTAAAGCCAAAACTATTAATACTATATGCGTGTAATACTTTCTCATAACTTAATTATACCGCTAATATACGTGGCTTTATATAATATTAATATGTAGGATTTTAGTGAGTCTTTTTAAATAAAGTTACTTACATAATTCGTCATACCACACATCATTCTAAACTTGTTTGACAAAGCGAACAAATTTTATGTGTCATGCTTGACATGAGGGTTAATTATACGTCATTCCGCATAAGTGAAACGCATTGCGGAATCTTTTTGTTATTTTTGAATAGATACCGCAATTCACTTCGTTCATGCGGTATGACGGTTCAAACAATAAATTTTCACGTCATACCGCACTCCGTTGCGGTATCTTTAAGACCCCGTAACAAGTACGTGGTGACGATAAATACAGACTCTCAAATTATTTACATGTAGTAACAGGTGGGTTTGCTGTTGCATTAAGCGTTCTACTTGTACTATTTTTACATTTTCCGTCTGTACCTGCTTTTAGATAATCCATATTATCAAAGTTAATTACCCAACTTGTTGCTTCTACACCATAACCTGTACTCATAAGATTCGAAACTGTAAGATTAGGTTCAACATCAATTTCGTTAGAAGATTTATTAAAGTATAAACAAAATACGTCATTACCAACAACATTTTTACCTTTTGGACCATCTATATTGAAGTGCATTAATATGTCTTTACAATTACTGCTGAATGTAAATGACATAGATGTTCCATCTGCTAGTTGAAATTTGTAAGAGTAATTTTTCGCATCATAATCCTCGTTAGCTCCATTGTTACCACTTATATTTTTTACCTGAGCATTAGAAAAACATTTTTGGTTTGTTGTAACTCCACAGTTTTTAGAAACCTTCATAAATTCTGTTACTCTTTCACCAAAACGTGTTACTTGAGCTGTTGCTGTTGTATCGTTAACAAACCATTCATTAACAGGTCCATAAACCGCTTGAGCACGACCGATAGCATCTTCAAGGTTTTGATATATTTTCTTTACCTTAGCAACTTTTTCTTTTTCACCAGTTGATGAATTTAAGTTTGGCAAAGTCAATGCAGAAACAATACCGATAATCCCCATTACGATTAGGGTTTCCGCCAAGGTAAATGCAACGAATTTTTTAACCGTCATACCGCTTTGTTTATTTTGCGTCATACCGCATGAACGAAGTGAATTGCGGTATCTTTTACTCATGCCTTTAGATTCCGTAACAAGTGTAGTATGACAATTATTAGTATCCTTACCATTCGTCATTCCGCATAAGTGAAACGCAT
>CAVFCO010000095.1:0-12548 GCA_963620955.1 Alistipes senegalensis
CGATATTTCGGTCTTGATATTGTTGTTTGACAATCGAAATAACCGAATTTATTGCATCGTTCGGATTAACATTTTTGAATACATAATTTTCTTGACTTTGAACTTTTGAAACCGCCAAAACATTTTCCACAAGTTTTATAAGTCGATTTGACTGTTCTTCAATGATTTTTAAAAACTGTTTTTTGCTATCATCGTCAAGCAAATCCCACGAAGAAAGCATTGTTTGAGCGAATCCCCTAATGCTTGTTAGCGGAGTCCTCAATTCGTGAGAAACTGTTGATATAAAATCGTGTTGAGATGTATTCTTATCCATATTAAAATTATACTGCTTTTTTCACAATTTTGGATAAAACTTAAGATTTTTATAATTATTTGATTACATTTACGTATAAAGAACGAGAGCAAACGCTGATTTCTTTACCGTCTAAATCTTTTTTTACATCTTCAACGTAGTTGTTAACTGTTTCTTCATCAAAATATGCCAAAAATCTTTCTTTCATTGACGGTCTATCAGGTGATGGTGGAGTTGTAAACCATTTGTCAACCATATCTGCTCTTGCAACGTAAGTTGATGGAATAACGTCTGAATCTACAGAACCGTCGCTAAAACCTGCATCTTCAATATTTTTTGCAAGAGAATGTTCGTCAAAATTGCAAAGTGAATCTTCAGGATTTGTCATAAATTCATTTTCTGCACGTTTAAATTCTTCGTAATTTCTTATGTTTTCTGGTGTTGTAAGTTCCCAGTATCTAGTATTTGAACGGATAATTGGTTCAAAGCAACAGAAACGTCCACCTTTTTTTAGAATTCTATATATTTCATTAATGGCAGGTTGTTTATCAACAATATGTACCAAAACTGAACGGCACATCGCTTTGTCTACAGAATTATCAGGTAGTGCAATGTGTTCTGCAGGGCTTTGCAAAATTTTGTATCCGCTTGTAATCCCTTGACTATTTAAAAATTCTTGGCAATTGTCAAGGCAATCTTGAAATTTGTCAGAGAAAATCATTGTGCCTGTACCGTTTAGAATTTCAAGAGCCTTAAAACCTAATAATCCAGTACCAGTTCCAATATCAATAACTGTTTCGCCCTCTTGAATATTTGCACGTAACAAAACATTATCTCTAACCAATTGAAGCCAATTGATTGTTTGTTGCTTCATTTCCGGTGTTAAAAATGAAAATCTTGACTCTAAAAGCCATTGTGTCCAGTTTTTGCAAATATCTCTGTTTGTCATTGTTTTATTATCCTATTTTATCTTTAATTTCATTCCAATTTGAAGAATATTTTTTATAACATCTTGTGGTAAATGTGAAAAAATACTTGCAACTACTGCATCTTTACCCACAAGATAAGAGGCTTTTGGATTTTTCGCTTTATCTGATTTCAAAATAGTTTTTACAACTTCGTTTACGTCTAATCCTGTCTTTTCGTTGTCTTTAGCATTATTTACCAAATATTCATATTCTTTTTTGTATTTTTCTGTTTTTGATAGCAAATCCATATTGCCGTCAATAGATTTGTTCCATAATGGTGTTGCAATTACCCCAGGTTTGATTGAAACATATTTTATATCGTTGCCGTATTCAACTTGCAAACTGTTGAATAAGATGTCTAAAGCACGTTTTGAAGCACAATATGGTGCAACAAACGGAAAGATTCCAAAACTTGCCATTGAACTTACATTGATAATTTTTCCACCTTTTAGTAATGGTAATAATCTTTGAGTTAAATCAAGGTGAGAAAAAGTGTTAACCTCAAATTGTCTTCTAATGTTGTTTATATCAAGTTCTTCGACAGCACCAGCAACCACGCAACCTGCAATGTTTATCAATGTGTCGATTTTATCTGTTTTTGATTTTATGAAATCTCCTGCATTTTTTATAGACTCTGAATCTGTCATATCAATAAAAAATGGAATAATGTTTGAGTTTTCAGAATATTTCAACTCATTCAACTTTTGTTCATTACGAAATCCCGCAAAAACAATATTGTCTTTGCTCAACTCTTTTACAACTGCGTTGCCTATTCCTGATGTAGAACCTGTAATTACGTATGTCTTAGTCATTTTCTGATAATGGTCTTAATAGGATAATTGAACTTAAGTTTAGTTGTAAGAAATTGTGATATTCTGTTTTTCTTTCAGGAATAAGTCTGTGTCTGATTTCGCAATCCTTAATTGCAACGAATCTTTTTACTCCGTTCAAAATATCTGACAAGACTCTGTTTTTCTTGCCGGTTTTAGGCATAAAAACATAACCTTTTATTTCGTAATCTTGTGTAACAACCAAAACTCTTTCTGACCAAACTCCAGAAATAAAGTCTTCTTGAGGTTGTCTACCTTTATTATTAATTTTAAAATCTTCTGCTTCTGACATAGAATTTTTCCCTTCTTGTTATGCAGTGTAAGAACTGAATAGTGGTAAGTACAATGCAAGTGCCAATACAAGTACGATACTACCGATAACGATTAACATTAACGGTTCAATCATTTTGGTTAATGTATCAATAATTGCATCTAATTTTTTATCAATAAATATTGTCGCCTGAAGTAACATATCACCCAAACGACCTGATTGTTCACCTGTTGCAATCATAAACAAAATCATTTTAGGCATTACTTGAACAGAACGCAATGCTAGAGAAAGGTGTTGACCTTGTTGTACTTTAGTTGTTGCTTCTGCAAGTTTCATCTGTAATGTATAATTTGTTAAAGTAATGTTTGACAAATACAAACAGTCGATAATCGGAATACCCGCTTCATATGCAACCTGCATTACGGCTACGAAGTTTGAGAAGTTTGAATATTCGATTAATGCTGATAATAAAGGTACTTTCAAAACAAATTTATCAATCATTCTTTTAGATGTCTGCCAAGTGAATGCTGTATAAACAGTTACTGTAAGTGATACGAAAATGATTGGGATTAAAATCCAATATGTTTTTAAAGTAATACCGATGTTCATTAAGAAGTTTGTAATCGGAGGTAATTCTTTACCCAAGTTTTCAAACATCTCTTTGAATGCAGGGAATACGAATACAAGCATGATTGTTACGATAACAATCGCCAAAACGATTACGAAACAAGGATACATCAATGTTCCGATAACTTTACTTTTGATGTTCGCTTCTTTCTTTTGAAGTTCCAATAGACGTTCTAGAGTTTTTTCAAGTTCCCCTGAATCTTCACCGGCTCTTACTAGACCGATATAAATTTGTCCGAAGATTTTAGGATATTTTGCGATTGTATCAGCAAATGTTGCCCCTGCGATAATTTGTCTTCTTAACTCTTTTGCGATATTTCTCAATTTTGCTTTCGCAGCATCGTTTTCCAAGAACATTAAGGCTTCGATTACTGGAATACCAGATTGAACCAAGATTTGGAATGTTGATGTGAAGTCAATTTTGTCTTGCAAAGACATTTTTTGAATTTTCTTTGCAATAATCGCATTAGATTCGCCCTTTGTGTCCTCTGAAATTTGAGTAGGCAACAAAGACATTTTACGGATAATTGAACGAGCCTCTTTATGGTTTTGGGCTTCAATTTTCCCTTTTACAACTTCTTTATTATTTTTTAGAGCGACATAATTATAAATTGGCATAATCTATCTCCTATTCGCTCACAAGACCTAATACACGGACAAATTCTTCAATCGTTGTTTCTCCATGTAAAATATGGTTGAAACAAGATTGGTTAAGAGTTTTCATACCACAAGCAACCGCTGCATCTTCGATTTCAATATCGTGAGCACCTACAGAAATCAATTTTTTGATTTCTTTGTTTACTGGTAAGATTTCGAATACCCCTAAACGTCCTTTATAACCAGTCATTTCGCATTCTGCACAACCAACTGGTTTATATAATTTTGTTTTCATTAATTTTTGAATATCTTCTTCATCAAGCAAGATTTGTGCTGCTTCCTCGTGAGTTGGATAATATTCAGTTTTACATTTGCATAATTTTCTTACAAGACGTTGTGCGATTACACCTGACAATGTTGATGATACAAGGTAATCTTTTGCACCCATTTCAATTAAACGAGTAACAGTTGCTGCTGCGGAGTTTGTGTGGACTGTACTTAACACCAAGTGACCTGTTAAGGCAGCAGAAATTGCTACCTCAAGTGTTTCGTAGTCACGAATTTCACCTACTAGGATAATGTCAGGGTCTTGTCTTAAGATTGCTCTCATACAAAACGCAAACGTAATACCTGCTTTTGTATTAACTTGTGATTGGTTTACCCCTTCCAGTTTGATTTCGACCGGATCTTCGATTGTAGTAATGTTTACACCCTCTGTATTCAATACTTTTAACAATGAATACAAAGTTGTTGTTTTACCGGAACCTGTAGGACCTGATGTTAAGATGATACCGTTCGGGCATGCAATCATCTTTTTAATAATTTCAATATCTTGAGGAGTAGCCCCGTCAATTGTGATTTCTCTTACTGTTGAGTCAAAACTTACTGGTGGTGCAAGTACACGGATTACCAACTTTTCTTTGCCACTTACAGGAAGAGCGTTGATACGGAAGTCGAACATTTTACCTTGATACTTGATAGAAAAACTACCGTCTTGAGGTCGTCTGTGTTCGGCGATGTTCATTTTTGACAGTACTTTAAAACGAGTAATTACTGCCATTTCTACTTTTGCAGGAATTTCAATTACTTCTCTTAAAATACCGTCGATACGATATCTTACAATGTGGTTTGCAAGTCTTGGCTCAATGTGAATATCTGATGCGTGTTGTTCAATTGCGTTGGTGATAATTTTGTTTACCAATTGGGCTACAGAACCTGTTGAGTCTTTTAATTCTTTTTCGATTTGATCCCAAATTGAATCCTCTACGTCATAAGCAAGAACTTCGCTTTCAACCTGTTTCATGATTTTACGAGTTTCTTGTTGTGCTTTTGAGAAGAATTTGTTTATCGCATTTTGGAATTCAATATGCGTCATCAAGTATGGCTGTGGAGTTTGACCTGTTAAGTATACGATGTCTTTCAAGATTTTTACATCGCTAGGGTCAACCATACCTAATTTAATAGTTTTACCGTCAGAACTCAATGGGATAACTTTATTTGATTTAATAAAGTCCTCAGGAAGCATTGATACATACTTATCTTGATTTCTAAGCATTTCATTTGTTGCAACTTCAATACCTGATTGTTGGTGCAACGCATTTTTTAATTGTTCAAGAGTAATAAAGCCTAAAGTGTACAATGTTGAACCTAAAGGCATTGCCATTTTTTTACTTTCGGCAAGAGCTTCGATTAATTGAATATCTGTGATATCACCATTTTCAATTAAGATTTCACCAAGTTTCTTTTTAGAGCCTGTTTGTTGTTTTGGAGCAATTGAACTAGTTGAATTTACAAGTTCTTGAACAATAGTTACCAAAAAGTCATTCAATTCTGGAGTTGCAATTTGCAAGAATTTAGTGTTACATCTAAATATTTGCTTAACTTCTGCTTCAACGATTGCTTTGTTTGTTTCAGAACTGATAACAGCAAAAAGAGTGTTATCCTTTATATCGATAGGTACGAACTTAATTGATTCCATAACCTTAACATCGAACTTAGAGATAACCTCTTTATTTATGCTAGATTTTAATTTTGTTAATTGTTCATTCATTTGTTACTATAGCGTATCAGCCTCATCTGCTCCTATATCTTCAGTATCTTTGATGATTCTAGGTGTTAATAGAATTACTAATTCTGATTTTTCTTTGGTTGTTGATGTTGAACGGAAGAAAAATCCAAGAAGAGGGATGTCTCCTAAAATTGGTATTTTTGCGACACTCTTAACGTCATTTTCTTGAACTAAACCACCAATAAGAAGTGTTTCGTTATCTCTGATTCTGATGTTTTTCAAGTCAACTTTTCTTTCGTTCAATAATGTTGCTACAAGTTCTTTATCGCCTGAACCTGTTAATGCTGCTTGTACTTGTTCTTTCAGTGTTGAGTAATCAGCATTAAAGTTCAATGAGATGTACCCTTCAGGGCTGATGAAAGGTACTAATTCGAATTGTAAACCTAGGTCGCTACCTTTGTTGTATGTTCTTTCAACCCCTCTGATTGAGTCAGAACCCGAGCCTGAACCTGTTTGGATTTCCGCATCAACTGTATCAATATATTCTGAAGTAAGGTCGATTTTTGAAGTTTCGCCGTTTGTTAACATAATTTTTGGATTAGCAACAACACGACCTTTTCTATTTGTAATTGTATAGTTTATGTACCAAGAAACTTGAGGTGCAGCAGTAATTTTGTAGAATGCTCCTTGAGCACTGTTTGGACCAATTCTGATAGGAACTGAAGTTACACCGTCATTGTTAAATGTAATATCAAAGTTCTTAGAATAGAAATTCCAATCGTTAGTAAAGTCTTTTGTACCAGTTTCGTTCAATTCTAAGATTGTAATATCCATAATTGCTTGTGGTTGTTTAACGTCATTTTCTTTAATGTATGCACCAATTCTATTAACGATAGATTGAGAACCTCCTAAAACGTTGATTGTACCTCTTTGTGGAAAGTAACTAACAATCATTTTTTGTGAACCAAATGAACGTAGTTTTAAACTAGCAGAGCCACCGCTTACGCCACCTGAAACACTGCTGAAAGCACTTCCAACACCAGTACCACTACTGTTGTTACCACCGCCAGCATTACCTCCACCGCTAGATTGTACTCCGGCTTGACCACCCCCAGCATTTGCACCACCTGTTGTAGATGCTCCACCGATAACACAAGCAACAACGTTTTTACCTAATTGAATTGTAGAAGAACCACCACCTGAAGAACTTCCGCCACTGCTAGATGAACCAGATGAAGAACTTCCACTACTTGATGATGAACCAGAACTGCTTGATGCAAAACCTGTTACAACACCGCTATTTCTACGTGCTGCAAATATACTTTTTCTAGCAGGTTGAATATTTGCTGCTAAACCTGTTAATCCAGCAGGTGCTCCGCCACCACCTTGAGGTGCTGATTGTGAGTCTGTACGAGTTGAGTAATCCCATTGAACAGATTGTGAACTTTCATCAAGAGCACCTTCTGTCATACCTAACATTCTACATACAAGTGTTGCCATTTCTGCAGGAGTTGTATGTTTTACTGTGAATGTAGTGTTCAATGGAGGTACGTCGAATTTTGCAACAACTTTTTTAACCATTGCTAAGTCGTTTTGAGTACCAAATACTAACAATTCGTTTCTTGTTGCATTTGTTACAACTACGTCCCAGTTTGATAAACCAGGAGTTTTCTTTGAAAATATATTTTGGTTTAAAAAGTTTGCAATCATAGAAGCATCTACATAGTTAACTGGAACGGTGTTGATACTTTGTTTTGAAATACCTGATGTTCTTGCAAATTCGTTAGAAGAAACAATGATTGTATTGCCGTCTTGAGAGTAAGTAAGGTCAGTTACTTGTAGAACCATTCTGAATGCATCATTCAATGGAATGTTTACAAGGTCTAAGTTAACGAACCCTTTTACAGATGGGTGTAAGATAATGTTTACACCTGCTTTATCTGCAAACATTCTCAATACAGGTTTTACGTCTGTATTTTTCAAACTTACAGTAATTTTTGGGTTAGAACGAGAAATGTTTGTTGAACCTCTCAAATCGATTGTTTGACCTGTTGGGTTACCTCTTAAAACTGGTTTATTTTGTGCAACAGCCAAACGCAAATCACTTGCAAACGCAAATGATGTTGTTAATACTGTTAATATTGCTAAGACTAATATTATCCCCAATAGTCTGTAGTTTCTTTTTATCATTATTTACTCCCGATTATGTTATTTTTTATCTATACCTTCTTGCATTCACATTTGAACCGCCAAATCTTGTGTTCAAATTAGAAATTTCATTGTTATTTGTTGTATCTAATGTCGCCAAAATTCTTCCAATTGGTGCGTTGAAGATGTTTGCATCACGCTTAATTGTAACGATTTTTGGTGTGATATTCAAAATTTTGAATCCCATAATTGTATCACCTTTTTTAACAAGGTAATCTGTATTATTGATTTTGATGATTGCTGATGGGCTGTAAGAATCATACATAATACCAGAAACAGATGTTTGTAATAACAATCTAGCACCTTCATCAACATCTGTGATTGCAGGTGGTAAAACAAAGTTTGGATTTGGTTTTACAACCTTTTTCACAACACGTTTGGTTGCTTCATCTGTTGGTAAAAATGGATTTACGGCAACTTTATCATCAATATCTACAACGGCTCTTTTTGATGTCAAAACATCTTTGCCTGTAGGATTTTCTTTTTTATTGCCACTTGCCAAAAGCATAGTGTTAGGGTCAATTCCTCCACCATTGTTGTATGCAAAGAAATTTCCGCCTTGTTGTGAACCTGACATGCCAGCAGGCATGTCTGCTTTGTTCATAACTGTTATACCTGCGTCTTCTGCACTAATAGATTGAAGTTCTTCCATAGCAACAGTTTGAGGGGTTTCAATAAATTCTTCTGTTGTAACATTTCTGTATAGAGAGTACATGCCAAGTCCAATGAACAATGAAAGAACTCCCAAAGCCACTGAAATTGTAGCAAACATCACTTTTTCATTCTTAAAAATGTTATTAAATCTAATTTTAATAACATGAACTGTAGGTTTGCTTATGCTAGGTACGTTCTCTGTCAGTGTTGACGGGAAGTTTAAGTACCTTGTCCTATAACTAACTCTTTCGTTACTGAATCCGCTAATCATTTTCCCCAATTTCTATATATAGTTGTGTTTCCCCTAATGCTCGGGCAGTTTCTAGTTGGATTTTTAGTACAATACTTCGAGCATAATATACTATAATATACTATCACAATTAATGAAAATTTTTCCATGCTTTATTACTTTTTTTAACAAATTACTTAATTTTTGCTAGTGTTGGTGCGATTTTTTACTCTTTTCTTGGTTAAAATGTAGGTGCTAAAGAGGTTGAACTTCTTATATAACCTATATTTTAAGATGTTTTCTTTGTTATAAGTTATAAGGATAATATTTCAAATAATTTTAAAATAATTGTGTTGCAAAACGTAATATTTTAAATAAAATATTGTATTTTGTAAAAATTACGGATTATTTTGATACAAGATGTATGGGGAATTAAAAATTATTTATTCTTATGCTAAAATAAATTTGTAAAAGAAAGGATTTAAAATGAAAAAAATAAATATAATTGTAATTTTTGCGGTGTTGGTATTTTGTTTCGGAGGTTTAACTTCATCTGAATTAATGGCTGCAACAGCACCTGCAAAAAATCTAAAACAAGCAACACCTGTAAAAAGTACTGCAACTCAAACAAAATCTGCAACAACTCCAGTTGCAAAAACAGAACCTGTTACTTATACATATACTCCAGTAAAAGCCTTGGATTTGGTTAAAAATCCAACTACATACTTAAACAAAAGGGTAAAAATTACTGCAAAATTTGATAAATTTTCAAGTTTAGGTCTAGATTACAAGCCTGCAATGAGAAGTTCTGAAAAATACATTGCATTTTTAGTAAGACGTGATGATGCTAAAAATGACATTCCATTGTCAGAGTTGAAAAACTTTATGAAGCGTGAAATGGCTGAAAAATTCATCGATTTAGAAACAGATGATGTCGTTGAATATTCAGGACTTGTATTCTCAAATGCTTTGGGTGATGCTTGGTTGGAAGTTGAAGATTTCAAAATTATTTCTTCAAAAGCGAAAGCAAACCCTACAAAAACTAAATAGATTATATGTATGAGTAACATATATTTGTCCTATGTTAAAATAACTAAAAACGGAGCAAATTATGGGTAATAAGAATTATTTAACAATACATGGACACTTTTATCAACCACCAAGAGAAAACCCTTGGTTGGAAGCAATAGAATTACAAGACAGTGCGTTGCCTTGTCACGACTGGAATGAAAGAGTTAACAAAGAGTGCTATAATCCAAATTCAGTATCAAAAATTGTAGATAACAGAAATAGAATTTTGGACGTAGTAAACAACTATGAAAGAATGAGTTTCAACTTTGGTCCTACTCTTTTATCTTGGATGGAAGACTATGCACCACTTGCTTATGACAGAGTTATAAAAGCAGATATCAAGAGTGTTTTGCAACACGACGGGCACGGAAATGCAATGGCACAGGTTTATAACCACATGATTATGCCTCTTGCAAACGAACATGATAAGCAAACTCAAACTAAATGGGGTATTGCAGATTTTGTTCACCGTTTCGGACGTCAACCTGAGGGTATTTGGCTTGCTGAAACCGCTGTTGATGATGATACATTGAGAGTTTTAGTTGAAAATGGTATTAAATTTACAGTTTTATCCCCATATCAAGCCCAAAGAGTAAAACGTATTCAAGATTCTAATTGGCAAGATGTAAGTTGGGGTAACATTGACCCAGCAAGGTCTTACAGATATTATATTAAGTCTGCACCAGGAAAATATATTGATTTATTCTTCTATGACGGTGCTATTTCAAAATCAGTTGCTTTCGATGAATTATTGAAGGACGGCAACAAATTTATTAAACGTTTAAAAGAGGGCGTTTCAGGTTCAAGAGATTTTCCTCAACTTGTAAATATCGCAACAGATGGTGAAAGTTATGGTCACCACACTAAATTCGGCGATATGGCATTGGCTTATGTATTAAAAGTCAAAGCCGAGGACGAGGGTTTTGAACTTACAAATTATGGCGAATTCTTAGACAAATTCAGAAGTGATTGGGAAGTTGAAATTAAACCAGTTTCTTCTTGGAGTTGTTTTCACGGTGTTGGTCGTTGGAAAGAAGATTGCGGTTGCTCTACAGGTGGACACCCAGGGTGGAATCAAAAGTGGAGAAAACCTTTAAGAGATGCTCTTGATTATTTGAGAGATGAACTAAGTGTAATTTTTGAAGAAGAAGGCAAAAAATACTTCAAAATTGACCCTTGGGAAGTTCGTAATAAATATATCAGTGTAATTTTAGAACGTACTGAACGTAATATCAGAAAATTCCAAAATGAATATTTTATTGATGATTTGACTGACGAACAAAAAGTTTACGGTATGGAATTGCTTGAAATTCAACGTCAAGCAATGTTGATGTACACAAGTTGCGGTTGGTTCTTCTCTGAAATTTCAGGTATTGAAACAACTCAAATTATGAAATATGCGGCTCGTGCTATGCAATTGGCTGCAAACTTTACTGATACTAACTTTGAAGAAAAATTCTTAGACATTTTAAAAGATGCTCAAAGTAATTTCAAAGAATATGGCACTGGTAAAGATATTTTTGAACGTTTTGTAAAACCGTCAATTGTTACTAAAAAACAAATTGCATCTCTTTGGGCAATTACATCATTGTATCAAGATTTTGAGGACGAAGAAGATGTATATTGCTACAAAGTTACAAGACATTCTTATAAAAAAGTTCAAAAAGGTAATGCAAACTTTGTAATCGGTAATATTGAAATCAGTTCAAAAGTTACTTTGGAAAAATCAAACCTAGTATTTGTTCTAATGCAATATCAAGGCGGAGATTTCCACTGTGCAATTAAAGATTTCTCAACTGAAGAAGAATATGTAAGAATTCAAAAAGAACTTGTTAAAACATTCTTATTGAGTCCATTTACAGAAATTATCAGAGATATTGATGAATATTTTGGCAAAGAATACTTTACTTTGAAAGATATTTTCATTGAAGAAAGAAGAAAAATTCTTCAAATCTTGCTTAAAGATAAAATGGATAAATTTGCTCAAACATACAAAGATTTGTATAATGACGGCAAGGCTTCAATTTATCAAATGCAATCTTTGGGTTTGAGTGTTCCAGATGAATTCAAAATCGCAGCAGGTTATGCTTTGGCAAAAGAATTTAATGATTTGATGAACGAATCAAAATCTTATCTTGAACCACAAATTATTCAACAAGCCGCAGATATTTGTTTTGAAGCAAAAAGAATCGGAGTTGAAATTGATAAAACACCAACAAGTAAGTTGTTCAGTTATAAGTTGTTGCAAAATATCAATAGACTTGCAAAAGGTATTGAGCCTCATCAAGCAGAAGCGACTTTGGAAATCTTTGATTTTATTGAACAATTAGACTTAGATGTTAAAATTTCTGAGGCTCAAAATACATACTTTAATAAAATTTTCCACCAAGTTGGTTATTATATTGATAATATGAAAGATATTAAAAACGAGGCTGATAGAGATTTTGTAGAAAAACTTCTTGATATTGGTACTAAGTTGAATATTAATACAGATTTCTATCGAAACAAACTTGATAATGCAATTTTAAGCGGTATGTAATTATTAATTTTTAACAAGATAATTATAAAAATAAGGTCGGAATTTATTTCACAAATTTCGACCTTATTTTTGAAAAAATTATAGCACCTCGCCATTCCACATACGTGAAACGCATTGCGAAATCTTTTTATTATATCTTTAAAGATACCGCAATTCACTTCGTTCATGCGGTATGACGACAAAAAACGTCACCCCGTACTTGCGGATTTTCGGTAGGGCGAAAGCCCGTAAGTTGGAGTGGGACGTTACTCCCA
>CAVFCO010000096.1:0-2446 GCA_963620955.1 Alistipes senegalensis
GTTTGAAACAAGGTATTGATGCTCAAGAAAAGAAAATAACAGAATTAGATGGATTGCGTGAAAATGGACAAGCAAAAGCAAAAGAATGTGCAGATTATTTGAACAAAAAAGATGGCATAGTTGATCAAATAAAAACAAATGCAGAAATAATTACCAATACTCAAGAAAAAATTGATACAAATCAAGCAGCTCTTGCTGAATTTGATAGCAAAATAAAAGAAAAACAACAAGCAAAAAAAGTAAATACAGAAGCAACAAAAAAACAAGAAGGTGTTGTTGAAGAAAATAAAACTGCCGTATCTGAAGTAGGTCAAGCAGAAACTCAAAAAAATGAAGAACAAACTCAAGCACAAAATGAACAAGACCAATATATCGCTGACTATAGCCAAGCAAAATCAGAAGAATCTGGTTTGAAAACGGCTTGGGATACAGCCACAACAAAACTTGGTGATGCTTCTAAGGCTGTTAGTACCCAAAATAATATAGTCGCAGGTTATGAACAACAAATCAAAACTAACAAAAGTGATAAAAAAGACGTTAGTGATTTAAAAACTAAATTAAATTCTGCAAAAGAGGCTTTAAAGAAAGCTGAAGATAACTTAAAAACCGCAAAAAAATCAGAAGCAGAAGCAAAGAAAAAATACGAAGCAAATCAAGAACAAATAAAAGACCTTGAAGATAAAATTAAAGTTGGCGAAACAACACTTGCGAAAATCAAAACAGAACTTGAAACACTTCAAACTAAAAAAGCAACAGCAGAACAAAACTTGAATACTGCTAGTAGTGAATTAAAAGGTTTTATTAATGAAGATGCTGTAATTGATCAAGCACTTGGCGAAGGAGAAGCAGCAAAAGCAAAAGCAAAAGGTAATGAAACAGAATATAATATACAATTAGCAAAATCTATAAATGATGAAACAAAATTGACAGCTTCACAAATTAATGTTGAAGAAGCATCAAAAACAATACAAAATCAAATAAATCAAATAAATACCGCACTAGGTCAAGAAAGTGATACAAATACAGCAAGAGGTAAATTAGCACAATATAACCAAGCACTTTCAAGAGCAGAATCAGTAAGAAATATGGATTTCTCATCAGATTTAATGACCGGTGGCGAAGCATTCAAGGCTTCTCAAGACGGATACAAAGGTGTTGTTCCTGAGGGTGCTACCGGATATACAAAACTTGCAAATGGTGATTTCCAATTCACTATGAGCGATGGTACAAAACAAACTTATACTGCAGGCGGTGAAAAGGCTACTGCTACTCAACCTGCACCAACTCCAAATAAACCTACTGGGGGAACTGAATTAGGTGGTACTTCTCCAGCAACTCCTAACTCAAAACAAGCAGAATTTAAAGACCAACTTACAAAAGGTGGCATAACTGATATTCCAGACGGTAATATTACTGATGTAAATATGGATGGTGGTAAAGTAACTTCTGCTACAATTGACGGTAAAAAATATAACGTTGTAAACGGCAAACTAGTTGAGGCTAATTAATAGTTAAAGGCTAAAATACACAAAAAAGCGACAGGTTTTTAATCTGTCGCTTTTTTGTGTTCTTATTCTACAACTTGTTACACCACTCTGTAATACGTCATACCGCATACAACCCTCGTCATACCACTCTGTAATACGTCATACCGCATACAATTCTCGTCATACCACTCTGTAATACGTCATACCGCATACAATTCTCGTCATACCACTCTGTAATACGTCATACCGCATACAATTCTCGTCATACCACTCTGCCGAAAAAACGATTAATAATCGTTTTTGAGAGGTGTTGCGGTATCTTAAACATACCAAAAGACCCCGTAATAAATACGGGGTGACGCACTTTGTCATACCGCATAAGTGAAACGCATTGCGGTATCTTCTCCTCGTCATACCGCTCTGCAAACCGTCATACCGCACTTGTTGCGGTATCTTAATCAAAAACTAATGTACCAAAAAAGATGCCGGAATAAATCCGGCATGACGTTTTCTTTGTCATACCGCATAAGTGAAACGCATTGCGGTATCTTATTGGTATTGCTGTATCTATGTTATTATAAGACTATGCAAAACAAACATTCTTACGTTTATATACTTACAAATTTCACTCATTCTACTTTTTATATTGGCATTACTAACAATCTTGAACGTAGAATGTATGAACATACAAACAAACTTGTAGATGGGTTTACTAAAAAATACAATGTTTCTGAATTAATGTATTATGAAATTTATGATGAAATTGAAATTGCGATAAATAGAGAGAAAAAATTAAAACATTGGAAAAAAGATTGGAAATGGAATATTATCGACAAAGTTAACCCGAATAGAGAAAATCTATACAAAAACGGTAATATTTTACCAATAAAAACTATTTTTGATTAAGATACCGCAACAAGTGCGGTATGACAAATAAAGGATACCGCAATGCGTTTCAC
>CAVFCO010000097.1:0-5328 GCA_963620955.1 Alistipes senegalensis
TTCAGTAGCATGGGAAATGGATAGACAAAAATACTTTGAATCAGAAGTTGAAAAATTAAAAGCTAAAGAAGGCGTTAAATCAGATACAGAAATTTCTGCTGAAGGCTGGAAATCATTAATTCCAATCTATAAAAACACAATTAAAGAAGTAACTGGTAAAGAATTCCCTCAAGACCCATATGTACAATTACAAGAAGCTATTGAAGCTGTATTCAGATCTTGGAATATTCCTCGTGCAGTTGCATACAGAAATATGAACAAAATTGATCACAACTATGGTACAGCAGTAAATGTTCAAACAATGGTATTCGGTAACATGGGTAATGATTGTGCAACTGGTGTATCATTTACTAGAAACCCTGCAACAGGTGAAAACAAATTCTATGGTGAATACCTAGTTAACGCACAAGGTGAAGACGTAGTTGCTGGTATCAGAACTCCAAAACAAATTGCTGAATTGGAAACTGATATGCCAGAAATTTACGAACAATACGTAAACATTGCTAAACAATTGGAAAAAGGTTACCACGATGTTCAAGATATGGAATTTACAATTGAACGTGGTAAATTATGGATTTTACAAACTCGTAATGGTAAAAGAACAGCAAAAGCTGCTATCAAAATTGCAGTAGATTTATACAATGAAGGTATTATTACAAAAGAACAAGCTATTCAACAAGTTGACCCTTATGCAATTTACCAAGTATTGCTACCTTGCTTCAATCCAGCAGCTGTAAAACATGCTCACAAAGTATCTAAAGGTGTTAACGCATCTCCTGGTGCAGCTGTAGGTAAAATCGTATTTGATACTGAAGAAGCTGCTCAACGTGGTGAAGCTGGTGAAAAAGTTATCTTAGTAAGAATTGAAACTTGCCCAGATGATATTCACGGTATGGCAGTATCTCAAGGTGTATTGACATTAAGAGGTGGTGCTACGTCACACGCAGCAGTAGTTGCTAAAGGTATGGGTAAACCATGCGTTTCAGGTTGTGAAGATTTAACTATCAACCTTGAAAAAGAAACAATTACTTGTGCAGATGGCACAGTATTCCATAAAGACGACATCATTTCATTAGACGGTGGTACTGGTGAAGTTATGGAAGGCGCAATTGAATTAGTTGAAGCTGGTGTTGACCAAGACTTTGAAACATTCTTTGGTTGGGTTAACGAAATCAAAACTATGACAGTTGAAGCTAACGCTGATACTCCAAAAGACGTTGAAAATGCATTAAAATTTGGTGCAGAAGGTGTTGGTCTTTGCAGAACAGAACATATGTTCATGGATCCAGACAGATTACCTTGGGTACAAAAAATGATTATTGCTGGTACACCAGAAGCTAGAAAAGAAGCTTTGGATCACTTATTACCAATGCAATACAACGATTTCTATGCAATGTTCAAAGGAATGGGCGAATTACCATTGACAATCCGTCTATTAGACCCACCTCTTCATGAATTCTTACCTTCTAAGATTGAATTAGTTGAAAAAGTTGCAACTAAAAAAGCATTAGGTCAAGATTACTCAGAAGACCAAAAATTGTTAGAAACTGTTGAAAACTTATCTGAATCTAACCCAATGATGGGCTTACGTGGTTGTCGTTTAGGCTTAACTTTCCCAGAAATTAACGAAATGCAAGTAAGAGCAATCTTCTCAGCTGCTTGTGATTTGAAAAAAGAAGGTGTAAACGTTAAACCTTACGTTATGATTCCATTAATTGGTCACGTTAACGAATTAAAAACAGCTAAGGATATCTTAGTTCGCGTAGCTAATGAAGTTATGACAGAAAAAGGTATTACAGTTGATTACAAATTCGGTACTATGATTGAAATTCCTCGTGCAGCATTAACAGCTGGCGAAGTTGCAGAATATGCAGAATTCTTCTCTTATGGTACAAACGACTTAACTCAAATGACATTCGGTTACTCAAGAGATGATGCTGAAGGCAAATTCTTGAAAAACTACGTAGAACAAAAAATCTTACCTGCTAACCCATTTGTAACATTAGACCAAAAAGGTGTTGGTAGATTGATTGAAATGTCAATTAAAGAAGGTAAAGCAGTTAACCCTTCATTAATCGGCGGTATCTGTGGTGAACACGGTGGTGATCCAGATTCAGTTAAATTTGCTCACAAAATTGGCTTGAATTATGTATCATGCTCACCATACAGAATCCCTCAAGCAAGATTGGCTGCTGCACAAGCAGTTATTGAACAAGGTGCTTTAGTTCACGCATAGTCGAGAATTAAAACTCTTGAAATAAATTAGAACATGCGATGATTTCAAAGAAATCATCGCATGTTTTTTACTAATTATAAATAATTTAAAGTACCCATAATGGAGTGTGGGACAGTTTGTTGTCATGCCGTACTTGTTACGGCATTATCTCCAATAGTTGTAATTATTCTTTCTTTACGTATGCAGGGTTTTCCATACAACTTTTTAGATAATCAATCGTATGGATTTTTTCGTCGTAAAGGTATTTTATAAAGTTCAGATATGCCGGATTATGCGAACTTACTTGCAAAGTTATTTCAAAGCCGTCTGAGCAGAATGGTTCATAGTCGTATACAACGTAACTATTATATTTGCTTTTCCATTCTTTTTTATCGACTTTGCCGTTATTTTCTTCGATTACATCTTCAAGCCAGCCAACAATTTCTTTGCTGACGTTTTTCATTTCTATTTTATTATTTCTGGCACGAGAGTTTTCCATGTTTGCAGACCTTTTAAAATATCCTGTATTAAAATTTTAAGTCTTGAATTGAATTAAAAAATCCCCTTTTAGTCTAGTGTTTTGGCTTAATTCAGATTGGTAAAAGGGTTTATTTTTAGTTTTTCTTTATAATCTTTATACAGATATAAAGATTATGTAAGGATTTCTTAATTTTTGAAAATTCCGTTTATAATTAAAATATAGAAAATAATTTTTGGAGGCATAAATGCAATTAGTAGAGATTTTAGACAAATTAGACAACACAAATAAAAACGAATTAGAAAACCAAATCGTTAGCATGGGTTCAAGTGCAGTTCCTGTTTTAGTTGAACAATTACAATGCTCAAAAGGTTTAAAAAGAGGTGTTGTTGCAATGTCTTTAATCAGAATTGGTGAAGATTCAATTAGTGTGTTAAAAGAAGCAGCAGACAAAAACAAAGATTTTACTTGGGTTGCTAACTACTTAATTCACGAAATCACTAACTCAGAAGTTGCATAGTTTATAATAAAAATTTTATAAGAAAAGCAAAAGACGAGAAATCGTCTTTTTTGCTGTAAAGGGAAGTATGAAATTAGATTTTTTAAAGGGACACCCAAAAGGATTGTATTTATTATTTTGTGTCGAAATGTGGGAAAGATTTTCCTACTATGGCATGCGTGCGTTACTTGTATTGTATATGGTTCAATACTTGTTTGCAGGAATGAGTAAAACTGATGCAACTCAATATGCCGGTAACATTTACGGTTGGTATACTGGACTTGTTTACTTAACCCCTCTTGTTGGTGGTTATTTAGCCGACAGATATTTCGGACAAAGAAAATGTATCTCTGCTGGTACTCTTATAATGTCTGTTGGGCTGTTTACCCTTGCTTTGAGTGTTGTTTCGCACGATATGATTTATAAAAACACATTTTTCATTTTAGGTTTAATCCTGATGATTATTGCAACTGGTTTTGTAAAATCAAACATCAGTGCGATTGTCGGAATGCTTTATGGCGATGATAGACAAAAGTCTGATTCAGGGTTTACTATTTTTTATATGGGTATAAATTTAGGTGCGTTTTTCTCACCTTTAGTTTGCGGAACTTTAGCAACTTTATACGGTTTTGAATATGGATTTATGACTGCCGGAATTGGTGTTTTAATCGGATTTTTGATTTATAAAATCGGTGAAAAACCTTTGTTGAAAGAATACGGCTTAAACCCTTACGTTGAACCAGTGAACAGTTCTTCTGAAAACACTGGAGAATTAAGATTAAGAGAAAAACGCAAACTTTGGGCATTATATATTTTGATGGCTTTTTCTGTAATCTTTTGGTTAAGTTACGAGCAAGCAGGTTGCTCAATGGCTTTGTTTGCAGAAAACGAAACAAACCGTGCGATTACAATGTTTGGTAAAGAAGTTTTAGTTCCATCTCAATATTTTCAATCCTTAAACCCATTGTTTATCATTCTTTTTGCTCCTGTAATGACAATTCTTTGGACAGTTTTGCATTCTCGCAAAAAAGAACCTGTATCCGTTCAAAAATTTGCAATAGGTTTAGGCTTAATCTCTTTGGCATATTTGATAATGGCAGTTGCGGGACATTATTCGGCTATTGCATTAGTATCACCGCTATGGCTTGTTGGTGCGTTTTTTGTCGCTACAATTGCTGAACTTTGCATTTCTCCAATAGGTTTGTCGTTGGTAACTAAACTTGCTCCTGTAAAATTTGCATCATTGATTATGGGTTGTTGGTTCTTGTCTAGTTTTATCGGCAATTTAGGTGCTGGAATTTTTGCAGGCTATTATGAAAAAATGTCGCATTCATTATTCTTTTTAATTCTTGCTGTAATTTCTGCGGTCGTTGCGATTATTTTAACTTCTTTAATTCCTCTATTGAAAAAATGGATTGGCAAATCATAATTACACTATTAATACGATAAAATTATTTTTAAAGATGATAATATTATGGTATGTTAACATGCGAAACTGTAGATAGTGATTTAAAGAAAGTCGGTTTAGAACTGATGTTTATGACCCCTGAAAAGTGCAACCACGAGGATGGGGTTACTGCAGTTGAACTTGCCAAAATGGTTGGGATTTCGGTTGATGTTGTTAAAAAGAAGTTGGTTATTTTAAAAGAAAAAGAACTTGTTCAAGTTAAAGGTATTAGTCCAAAATACTGGAAATTTGACGATTACAAGTTCCAAAGAATGGACGAAGAAGACGAAGTCTACAAAATGCTTTGCAACTTTGACGATGTTGATTTCGATAGATATTTTCAATATTAATTGTAATGCAATAGTTAGTATTGTATAATTTTTTTATGCAAAAGTATTTTTTAGAAAACAAAAAAGATATAGTTATTGTCTGTGCAATAACCTGTTTAGCCTTGGTTTTTAGGCTTATTGCGTTAAAAAACTTTGGTGAATTTTGGATTGATGAAATCTTCAGTGTATATTTTGCGACAAAAGCCTCTGTATTTGAAGTGGTTAAGTCTTTATTTACGGAAGATTTACATGTTCCTTTTTATTTTGTCTTGTTGCACTTTTGGGCAAAAGTTTTTGGAAATAATCCTTTAACAATGCGACTTATGGGACTTTTAATTTCAGTGTTAACTGTTCCTGCAT
>CAVFCO010000098.1:0-7971 GCA_963620955.1 Alistipes senegalensis
TTCTTTGTAATAATACCTTATTTTATGATTTTTAGATAAATGTTTAATTGTAAAAAAATATTAAAAAGCACTTGCTTGAGAGTAACTATCATCTGTTAAAATTCAAAATATAGTCAATTAAGGATTTATATTTATGAAAAAATTTTGTACAGTATTTTTAGTTTTAATGTTTTTAGCAAACGGGTTTGCCGTTGCCAAAAATAGCAAAAAGGAGATTAAACCTATGGAAAAAATTGTTCAAACTGCTGGTCGTGATAAATTAGGTGATTTTGCACCTGAATTTGCACATTTCAATGACGACGTATTATTCGGTGAAAACTGGAACAACAAAGACATTGACCTTAAAACTCGTTCAATAATTACAGTTGTATCACTTATGTCGCAAGGGATTACAGATAATTCTTTAAAATATCATCTTCAAAACGCAAAAAATCACGGTGTTTCTAAAACCGAAATGGCATCAATCATAACCCACTGTGCATTCTACATGGGTTGGCCAAAAGCATGGGCAACTTTTAACCTTGCTAAAGAAGTTTGGACAGAAGATAGCAAAAATGCTTTAAGCGAAAAAGACAAATATGCTCAAACAATCATGTTCCCTATCGGTGAAGAAAACACTGCCTATGCAAAATATTTCATCGGAAAAAGTTATATCGCACCTGTTTCATCAAGCCAAGTTAAAATGCATAACGTAACTTTTGAACCAAAATGCAGAAATAATTGGCATATTCACCACGCAAAATCTGGCGGAGGTCAAATTTTAATTGTTGTTGGCGGTCGTGGATATTATCAAGAATGGGGCAAAGAACCTCAAGAATTACATGTTGGCGATGTTGTAAACATTCCAGCAGGTGTAAAACACTGGCATGGTGCAGCACCTGACAGTTGGTTCTCACACATTGCAGTTGAAGTTGAAGGTGTAGACACTTCAAACGAATGGTTAGAACCGGTAACAGATGAAGAATACAACAAATTAAAATAAAAGGAATTTATTATGAGTAAAAAAGTATTAATTATATCAACAAGTTTGCGACCAGATGCAAATTCTGAAATCCTTGCACACGAAACAGAACTTGGAGCAAAAAAAAGCGGACATGAAGTAGAATTTTTATCTTTAAAAGACAAAGACATCAAATTCTGCAAAGGTTGTCTTGCTTGTCAAAAACTTGGACATTGCGTAATTGACGACGATGCAAATGCAATAACAGAAAAAATGAAAAATGCTGATGTAATCGTTTGGGCAACCCCAGTTTACTATTACGAAATGTCTGGTCAAATGAAAACTTTAATTGATAGAGCAAACTCTCTTTTCGCTACAGGACACAAATTCAGCGAAATTTATGTTATAACAACCTCTGCAGACACTTCTGACAATGTTGTTCAAACTGTTATTAATGGTGTAAATGGTTGGATTACTTGCTTTGATAACGTAAAACTTTGTGGATACGTTAATGGAGCAGGTTTAGAAGCCCCTAACGATGCCAAAAATAACGAAAAACTTCTCCAAAAAGCCTATGAAATGGGTAAAAACTTCTAAAACTACTCCGCCCTGCGAAATTTCGCAGGGCAATTTTTTATTAAAAAATCCAGTTATTCTCGTTGTATAATACTTTTATGAAAAGTATTCATTTGAATTTTAACAACATTTTTAAAGAACTTTTTAAAAGCAAAATAATGTTTGCGTGTGCAATTGCCGATGTTATAGCAGAAAAACTACATCATAAGCCAATTTATTCTGAATTAATCGTAAATCAAGCAAAAAATTCAGATTCTGCAAAAATTTTAGAAAACAAAAAAGGTTCAGAAATTATGCAAAAAGATGTAAAAACTATTTCGCAAGATTTGCCATTACAAGATGCACTAAGGGAAATAAACGAAGCACAACACAGTTTTTGTCCGGTAATAGACCATAAAAACAGGCTAATCGGTGCAATTTTAAAAAGCGATATTGAAGATGTTTTGATTAATTGTGAAAATAAAAACTTAAAAGTAAAAGATATTATGGACGTAAATATTATCACTGCTGAACCTGATTTAAACTTGTATACTCTATATTTCAGACTTCATTCAAACAATTGCGATAAGGCAATCGTAATTGACAATAACAAAAAAATTCTTGGAATAATTTCTAGATACGATATTCAAGAAATTTTGTAAAAGACATAAATTTTTGATTGTAAAACTTAATATTACAATCGTAATAAACCCTTGAAATAGGCAATTTTTCATAGTTTCATGTGTTTATAAAGAATATACATTGTTTAAGGAAATTTCATGGGTATTGGAAAAATAAATTTTAGTCTACCGACTTTCAACCCCAAAAAAGATAATAATAACAAGCCTTTGGCAAATTTGAATGAGCCAATCAGAGATACTTTTACTTTTTCAAAGAAAAAGTTAAGCCCAATTGATATTGTAGCAAATGAAGTTGCAAATATGAAAGATGCTGACGGAAAACCAAGATTTTCTGAAAAAGAAGTTAACGACTTCAAAGTTTCTTGTGCGACAAATGTTCTAGATTTTGAAACAGTAAACACCTTCAAAGACAATACAAACTTTAATATGAAAAATATGAAAGCTGTTTACCGTATGGGCAAAGAGTTAAAAGATGATAAATTTAATGAAAAAGTCATAAATGCTATTTCAAAACTTCCAAAGGCTTTTAAGCCAGAATCTTTTATTCAAAGCATATTTGAACCTGAAAAAGAATTTTCTTTAGAAAATGACATAGGAACTAAGTCATATACTTTTGATGCAAAAACTTCTGATTTGATTTTTAAATCAACTTTTAAAACAGTTGGCAGACAAGATGTTACTGAAGAAGAAGATTACAGAAATAACAAAACTACTACTAGAATAACTCAATATGATTATGATATAATGAAGTATCGTACATTGGCTCAAACTGTTGTAACAAAAGATAAAGCCGGTAAAGTTATAAGAGAAGAAGAAATGATTCCGTCTGAAGTTGAGGGTATTTTTGATATTAAATACACAGATGCTAATGGCAGAACAAAACAAATTTCAAAAGGTACAATAGACAAAAAAACAGGCATTGTTTCTATAAAAAAAGATATGAAATCATCAAATGGTACACGAACACAGTATTTGTTTGAAGATGACCCACAAGGTAACAGAATTATGGATTATAAAATTACCGATAAAAACGGTAAAATCTTGATGAGTAAATCTCAAACTTTTGAAGTTATAGAGGATAATCATTTTGTTTCGTCAAATAATGGTTATAAATATGACATTACAACAGACGACAAAAAACTTACTGTAAAAGATTTACACCACAATAGAGAAACTTCTATAGATTTTGAAAACAAATTGATAGGCGACAAAGATGTTTTAATTGGGCTTATGAAAAAAGTTCCAGGTCAAGAATTGTTTGAAGCCGTTGCAACTGTTAATAAAGTACAGAGTACTAAAGATTCATGCAATTCTAGTTTTAGTCCAATGTTTAGAAATATAAAAACTGAAAATGATTTATATAGTTTTTTACATGAATTAGGACATGCTAAAGATGTTGCAGCACAAAAAAATGTAAAATGCTTATTAGATGTTAAAAAGAATATGTTTACTGGAAATAAAGATATTCAAAAAACATATTTAAAAGAACGTGAAACTTTTAATAAATATCATTCAGACGAAGAACGTCAATATATTCAATATTTTACTCAAGCAAGAGGTCATTATCAAGGTAAATTTGGTGGATTAAGTGAAATTGTTGCAGAAACAAATGCACTTGTAAATTCAAGAATTGATGAAAAATCTGAAATTTTAGGGGCTAGATTTCAATATTTGCAACAACACTTCCCAGAAACAATTGCAAAAATCCAAGATGCAATGAACTGGAAAGATGATATAGATGCAATTGAATATTACGGAACATAATTATTTGTTTATAATTAAGTTATAAGTAATTGTTTCAAGTTCTACTAAAATTTTACAATATACCCTAAATATTTGCAACCAAAATTTTTATGCTAAAATGTAGGAATGTTAGACGACATAAGAGAAAAATAAGAAAGGTATACAATATAAATTATGTGTGGAATAGTTGGATATGTAGGTAACAGATCAGTTGCTGAAGTTTTGACAAAAGGTTTAAGTTGTCTTGAATATAGAGGCTACGATTCTTCAGGGGTTGCAGTTATCGCAGACGGCAAAACTAAAATATATAAAGCAGAAGGTAAATTACAAAATTTAAAAGACCTTTTAACAACAAAAGAAGATGAAATCAAATCTGCTCACGTTGGTATCGGTCATATTCGTTGGGCAACACACGGTGTTCCAAACGAAATCAATGCTCACCCTCACACTTGTAATTGCGGTAAATTAGCATTGGTTCACAACGGTATTATTGAAAACTTTGCAGAAATTAAAGAAGAATTAATCAAAAAAGGCTCTGTTTTCAAATCTGAAACAGATACAGAAGTTGTCGCACACTTGGTTGCTCATATTTTTGCAGAAACAAAAGACTTGAAAGAAGCAGTAAGACTTGCTTGTAGCCGTTTAGAAGGTGCTTATGCAATTTGCGTATTACATCAAGATGTTCCAAACACTATTGTTGCAACTCGTAGAAACGCACCTCTATTAATTGGTGTTGGCGAAGGCGAAAACTTTGCAGCATCTGATGTTCCGGCAGTTATTGAATATACAAAACGTGCTGTTTACTTAGATGAAAACCAAGTTGCAGTTTTAACTCCAAACTCAATTGATTTGTACGATGCAGACAACAATAAAATTGAGCCAAAAGTTGAACTTTTACCTTGGGAACCAATCGCTTTGAGCAAAATGGGTTACAAACACTTTATGCTTAAAGAAATTAACGAACAACCAGACGTAATGAGAAACTTTATGTCAGGCAAATTACATTCAGCAAATGAACCAATCAAACTTGAAGAAGTTAAACTTGATAAAGCAAAATTAAAAGATTTGAACCGTATTCAAGTTGTTGCTTGCGGTACATCACTTCACGCAGCAATGGTTGGTAAATATATTATCGAAGAACTTTGCGAAATTCCAGTTGATGTAGAAGCATCAAGTGAATATATTTACAGAAAAACAGTTACAGACAAACACACACTTGTAATTGGTGTTTCTCAATCAGGTGAAACAGCAGATACATTAACTGCTGTTAAACAATCAAAAGCACGTGGTTCTCACATTTTGATTATCACAAACAGACCTGATTCAGCAATGGCAAGAGAAGCAGACAGTTTAATTCCTGTAAACGCAGGTATTGAAGTTTCAGTTGCTGCTACAAAATCTTACGTTGCACAATTAATGGCATTTTACGCATTAGCAATTCACTTGGCAGAAATCAAAGAATCTACAGACAAAGAATATTTGACAGAAATCAAAAACGAATTGTTATTATTACCTCAAAAAATTGAGTTATTATTAACAAAAACAGATAAAATCAAAAAATGTTCAAGAATGTATTCAAGTTCAAAGAACTTCATTTTCATCGCTCGTGGTATTAACTACGCAACAGCCTTAGAAGGTGCTTTGAAATTAAAAGAAATCAGTTATATCAATGCAACAGGTTATCCTGCAGGTGAATTGAAACACGGTCCTATTGCAATGCTAGACGAAACACTTCCTGTATTATCAATTATGATGACAGGTAAAGTTTACGAAAAAATCCTCTCTAACGCACAAGAATCAAAAGCAAGAAATGCTAGAATGATTGCATTAACTGATTCAACAGACGAAAAACTTGAAGATTTATTCGACTACGTATTGAACGTTCCACACGTTCACGAAACAGTTTCACCGATTATGGCAATCGTTCCATTGCAATTGTTGGCATACTACATCGCAGAATTCTTAGGAAAGGACGTAGACCAACCAAGAAACCTTGCAAAATCAGTAACAGTAGAATAAATTTAATAAATAGGTACACATAAATGATAACATCAGAATTAGTTTCAATTCCAAACACTGAACATCTTTCGACTGAATATATCGAAAGAGAATTGGAAAAACAAAACATAAATCCGCTTCGCTGGGCTATTGTAAAAACAAACAGTAAAGAACTTACAATAAGTCTTGCGTATGAAAAATAAAAATTAAGGAGATTCACTTTGGAAAAATTTTATTTAACAACAGCAATCGATTACGTTAATGGTGCTCCACATATCGGACATGCATACGAAAAAATATTGACAGATATTATCGCAAGACATTTCAAAAAAAGAACAGATGATTTATTTTTCTTAAGCGGTACAGACGAACACGGTATCAAAATCCAAAAAACATCTACATCTTTGGGAATTACTCCAAAAGAACTTTGCGACGCAAATTCTGGTAAATTCCAAGAATGTTGGAAAGCACTTGATGTAAATTATAACAAATTCATCAGAACAACAGATGATTACCACGAAAAGGCTGTTCAAAAAATATTCAAAAAACTTGTTGAACAAGGTGATATCTACAAACACTCATACACAGGATTATACTGTCAAGGTTGCGAATGCTTCTTGAACGAAAAAGACTTGACAGAAGACGGTCTTTGCCCAGACCACTTGAAAAAACCTGAAGAAGTTTCTGAAGAAAATTACTTCTTCAAACTAACAAAATACAAAGATGCAATTATCAAATATATCAAGGAAAACCCAGATTTCATTATTCCGTCATTCAGAGCAAACGAAGTTTTGAACCAATTAGAAGATATTCAAGACATATCAGTTTCACGTTCTGTTTCAAATGTAACATGGGGCGTACCTGTTCTTGATGACCCTGAACAAGTTATCTATGTATGGATTGACGCACTTTCAAATTACATCACAGCACTTGGATATGACACAGAAAATAATAGCGAAGAGTTCAATAAATACTGGCCTGTAGATGTTCACGTTATCGGTAAGGATATTTTGAAATTCCATAGCATTTACTGGTTGGCAATTTTAATGGCATTGGATTTACCATTACCGAAACATATCCTTGCACACGGCTGGATTACAATTGACGAAACAAAAATGTCAAAATCTTTAGGTAATGTAATCGCACCACAAGATATTTTGAAAAACTTTGAATTGCAAAACGCAGATGCTCTACGTTACTATATGGCAACATCAGCACCTTGTGGAAAAGACGGTAACTATTCAGATGAAGACTTCAAAGAAAAAGTTAACGCACACCTTGCAAATTCAATGGGTAACTTGTTAAATAGAACTTTATCAATGCTTGTAAAATACTTTAACGGCGAAATTAAACCTGAATTTAAAACAGATGCAAGCATTTTGAATACTGCTAAAAACACTATTGATATTGTAAAAGACCACTTTGACAGATTTGAAGTTGCAGAAGCAGGAAACGCAATTGTTCAATTGGTTGACGTTACAAACAAATATGTAACAGACAATGCTCCTTGGACTTTGGCAAAAGAAGAAAAAATGACTGAATGCGGACAAGTTTTGACTAATGTTCTTGACATTATGTGCGTAATTTCAGCATTAATCGAACCATTCTGCCCAAATATCGCACAAGATATGGCAAAACAACTTTCATTTGATTTGAATGTTAAATATGATAATTTGAAAACTGACAATATCAAAGTTGGCAAATTGATTGAAAAAGAAGACATTCACCCAGTATTCTTGAGAATGGATTCCGAATTAGCAGACAAATCACAAAAGAAAAAATAATTTAGTCCGCTGAGCAACGAATACGTCATGCTACTCTGTATACTTCGTCATACCGCACTACGTTGCGGTATCTTTAAGACCCCGTAACAGCCTCTCAAAAACGATTAATAATCGTTTTATTTGACAGAGTGGCATGAACAATTATTAGTATCTCCACCATTCGTCATTCCGCATAAGTGAAACGCATTGCGGAATCTTTTTGAATTAGTTCAAGAAGTAATCGCAACACTATAACATTGAAGTTTTTGTTTTATTGTCATACCGGATTTATTCCGGTATCTTTATTATTGATTTTTTATGCAAGATACCG
>CAVFCO010000099.1:0-8966 GCA_963620955.1 Alistipes senegalensis
AAAAAATAATTTAAGAAACTTTTTGTATTATATCCAATTCCATAACATATATCTAAAATTTTAATTTCAGAATTTTTACTTAAGAAAGCGTCAAAGTGAGCAGGTAAAATAAACTTGTCGTATGCTTCACTAAAAGCACCATAAACAGAGTGATAGATATCCTCATCGTGATTGTTATACAGCCCTACAGAGCCATCTAGCGTATAAAATGGCAAAACGTCTTTCATAACACTAGTATAGCGGATTTTTTGCTAAAAAGATACTTTGTAAAGATTGTTTACATGTGGCGAGTTTCAGGATATATAAGCATTTTAGCCAATTTTTCAGCACCCTCAAACGGTCTTTTTTCTAAAATCGCCATTGCTGACTCTCTGTCGTAGTCTAATGTGCGATGTTCAATTTCAAATTGTCCGTTTTTAACATCAGCCAAAACATAGCAAGCATCAGGTTTTTCAGTAAATGGTCTACCAACACTTCCGTCGTTTATAATTGTTATTTTTGAGTTAGTTTGATATCCACATGGAATATGTGTATGACCACAGAAAATCAAGTCTGCATCTGCATCTTGAACGATATCTTCGATAATTTTTATATCCATATTTGGGTAAATATTTTCGTTGTTTCTACGAGGAGAACCGTGTGTTAAAAGGATTTTTATACCCTCAACATCAATACATTTATTAATTGGTAGATTTTTTAAATATGAAATATTTTCGTCTGAAATATCTTCTACATCTTGTCTTAAGGCATTAGCCATAATTGGAGCATCTTTGTGCAATTTATCAAAAAGTTCTTCAGAAAAATTCGCAATCATTTCATCAGTATTACCTTGAATGACAGTCCAATCTTGAGTTTTAACAAAATCGATAACTTTATTAGGTTCAGGTCCAGCCATTGCCAAATCACCTAAACATAATATTCTATCTACATTCTGTTTTTCTATATCTGCAAGCACTGCTCTTAGTGCAAACATATTTCCGTGAATATCTGATAAAACTGCAAATTTCATAATTACCTCATGCCTTATTTTAGTGTTATTATTATTTTATGATAAAAAGAAGAAAAACAAAACAAATTTCAATAGGAAACGTAAAAATTGGTGGAGATGCACCAATTTCAGTACAATCAATGTGCAACACTGATACTAGAGATGTTAGTGCAACACTTAGACAAATCAATGAACTTGCCGATGCAGGTTGCGAAATCATCAGACTTGCAGTGTTAAATAAAGACGCAGGCGAGGCTTTAAAAGATATTGTAAAAAAATCTCCAATTCCAGTTGTTGCAGACATTCATTTTGACTATAGACTTGCAATTCAAGCGATAAACAACGGTATTTCAGCATTAAGACTTAACCCTGGAAATATCGGCAAACGTGAAAACGTTGAAAAGGTTGTTTCACTTGCAAAACAGCAAAATATTCCTATCAGAATAGGTATTAATGCAGGTTCTTTAGAAAAAAATCTTAAAGAATTAGATTTGCCTTTAGCCGAAAAAATGGTTATGAGTGCAGAAGGACATATTAAAATCTTGCAAGACCTTGATTTTGACAAGATTAAAGTGTCATTAAAATCTTCAGATGTAGCAACAACAATTGAAGCATACAAATTGTTCTCAGAAAAATATGACTATCCACTTCACGTTGGTTTGACAGAAGCCGGCACATTAAAAGGTGGACTTGTTAAGTCTTCTGTTGGTATCGGAAGTCTATTATCACAAGGTATTGGCGACACAATCAGGGTTTCTTTAACAGAAAATCCAATTGAAGAAGTTCACGCAGGATATGCGATATTAAAAGCATTGAACCTACGTCAAAGAGGTGTTAACTTCATTTCTTGTCCAACTTGCGGTAGAACTCAAATCAAATTGATTGATTTGGCTAAAAAAGTTGAAGAACGATTTAAAGATTTAGATGCAAATATCACAATCGCAACAATGGGTTGTGCAGTAAATGGTCCAGGGGAAGCATCACATGCTGATTTTGGTATCGCTGGCGGTATTAACGAAGGTTATATCTTCAAAAAAGGTGAAGTTATCGCTAGAGTACCAGAGGATCAATTGTTAGACGAACTTGAAAAACTAATCAAAAACTCTTTATAATTGTTAAAATATTTGTAAAGTTATGGAAACATGCAAAAGTTTAATGTATTATATCATTACTGGGGGATTTTTATGAAAATTAAACAAATTTTGTTAATATCTGCAATAAGTTTATCAGTTTTGCCAGTAATGGCTTATACAACAGTTGATGAACTTACTTCAACTGAGCAATTAGTTAATTATAATTTTTCTGAAACAACTGCGGATCATATCCAATTAATTAAGGCTCAAAACGCAAATAGAGAATATAAAACAGAACGTTTATTAAAAACCCCTTGGTACAAAAAGTTTTGGTACTATATAGATCCTGCTACTGATGACGGTACATTATTGCAACACAGCACTCCTGCAGGTCAATCTTGGAGAGATTATTAATATAATCTTTTCTACTTAATTTTGTTACAAGTACTACAAATTATATGCAATGAACTTGCATACTTCGATTAATGCTGACGGTAAAACCCCAATCAGAATTGTAATTGCAGTGCAAGTGTAGAGAATTACAATTGGAGAAGATGCTTTGTTAGGCAAGATTTCATTATCAACTGTGGTGTTGCGTTCAAACATTAATTTTACGATGTTTGTGTAGTAGTAACAAGAGATAACTATTGTTAGTGCCAAAATCAATAATAATGGTATAAATATTGCCCCCGAACGAATTATCGCAGAGAACAAGTATAATTTAGCGATAAAGCCTGATGTGATTGGGAATCCTGCAAGTCCGAAGATGCAAAGTGCAAATGCCAGTGCAAAAATTGGATTAGAGTATGCAAAACCTCTAAACTCGAAGATTTTTGTTGAATAATTAGAGTTTTCCAAAACAATTATCGCTGAGAATACACCTAAATTCATAAATACGTATGTAACTAAGTAGAATAACACTGTTGATAAGTTATAAACAGACATTAGCGACAAAGCAAAAATCATATAAGATGCGTTCGCACTTGAACTACAAGCCAATAATCTCAAAATATTTTTTTGTCTAATAGCAAGAGTGTTTGCCCAAATTGCGGTAACAACAGCCAAAATTATCATTATAATTGGAGTTTCGAATGAAAAACTCAATGGGAATGCCAAAAGTCTTGCTAAAATTGCAATCATAGCGATTTTAGGAATTGTCGCAATAAATGCAGATACAGAAATAGCAGAACCCTCGTAAACATCTAAAATCCAGTTTGCAAAAGGTAAAATCGCAAGTTTAAAGAATAAACCTGATACGATAAAGATGTTTGCTAAAGTATAAATTAAAGTTGGGTCATTTTTTAAGAAGTAGTTGTTTATATCGTTAAAGTTAAAACTACCTGTAATTCCGTATAAATAAGATACACCGAACAAATATACAGAGGTTGCAAAGGCATTTGTAACCAAGTATTTAAACGATGCTTCTTTTGACAAATAACCTTTTTTATATGCAATCAAGAAATAAAGAGCAAAACTCAACATTTCCATAGCAATCGTCAAAATTAAAAAATCATTTGAAGATACCATCAACAAAGAGGCTAGAACACCGAATAAAATCAACGCATAGAACTGAAAAGTCTTGTGATTTCTTCGTGTAACGTTCTTTTTTGAAAGTAAAATAATAATGAATGAAGATATTAAAATTAATGCCTTAATAAATACCGTAAAGGTATCTGACATCAAAGAATCTTTAAATGCGTAATAAATAGGTTCTAATTGCAAGAATTTCAAAGAAATCAAAGAAACTGCAACACCTGAAAGTGCAATCCATTTTGATACTTTATGAAATTTTACGTTATAAAACATTGAAAATATTGATAAAATAAAAATTGTTATCAACAAAAACATTTCAGCAAGCATTGAATTTGATATATCTAAAATTAAATTCATATATTATCCTCCAAAAGCCCCTATTAAACTAACAACATAAGGTTGAATTGTGTCTAAAATAGGCATAGGCATTAATCCAAATAAAATAACCGTTACAGAGAAAGAAAACAGTACGAAAAACTCATGGAATGTAATATCATTCAATCTTTCCCAACGTTCTAAAATATTTCCATAAAAGACTTTGTGCATAAGTTTTAGAGAATAACAAGCAGATAAAACTAACACAAATATTGAAACTATAGTCAAAACTTGAATGAAATAATTATTCAAAATTGCGGAAATAAACGCACCAAAGAATACTAAAAATTCACCATTAAATGCCATTAACCCTGGGATACCGATACCCGCAAGAACTAATAATAGAGTAAATCCTGCAAGTCTTGGCATTACATTTGCAAAACCTCCAAGTTGAAGAATTTCTCTGGTTGAAGTTCTGTTATAAATAACACCAACAACAAAGAATAATCCTGCAGAAATAATGCCATGAGCAAGCATTAAAAATATTGCCCCTGAAACACCTAAAACATTTACAGAGCAAAGTCCTAATAAAACAATCCCCATAACCGAAATGCTTGAATACGCCACAATTCGTTTTATATCTGATTGATTATAAGCAACAATTCCTGCAAAAATTATATTTGCAAATGCAAACAGAGTTAAATAAGGAATTATATACAAAAATGCATCTGGTAATAATTGGATATTAAATCTTATAATACCGTAAGCACCCATTTTTAATAAAATACCAGCCAAAAGCATACTTACTGGTGCAGGAGCATCTACATGGGCATTTGGAAGCCACGTGTGGAATGGAATTATCGGCATTTTTACAGCAAATCCAAACAATATCAACAACGATGTAATAATTTGTAAATACATTGGAGCAGAATCAAAATCAAAGTTTAAAACTCTTAAATCTGCAGTCAATTCTTGAGTTGAAATAAAATTGAAGTTATACAACATCAAAAATCCGCAAAGCATAAATAAACTGCCCAAGAAGGTATATAACAAGAATTTCATTGCAGATTTTTTAGCACTTTTATCACCCCAAAGGCTGATTAAGAAGTACATTGGAATAAGTTCAATTTCCCAAAACATAAAGAATTCAAACATATCTTGAGCACAAAATACACCTAAAATTGCACTCTCTAAGATAAAGATTAGTGCATAATATAAACAATGTTTTGAGCGAATAATACCTTTACTTGCAATACATGACATTAAAATCAAGAAAGAAGTTAGAATTATTAAAAATAACGAAATTCCGTCAATTCCTAAAGATAATGAAATACCTAAAGAACCAAGCCAATCTTGACCTAGAACCGTAATATTTGTATCAAAATTTGATTTTAATGAGTTATCAAAAAATACTAAAAATAAAAGTGTATACAAGAAATGACAACCTGCAAAAGTTTTTGCAATGCGTCTTACAAGTACTCCGTGTCCTGAAAATATTGGCAATAAAAAGATTATTGACATAATCAGTGGAGAAAATATTAATATTTTTAATGATAACAAATCCATTATTGCACCTCTGAGAAATACATAATTAAACTATAAACTAGCATTATTCCACCAAAACTTATCATAATGACAGTTAAGGCATAAGCCAAGTAAGATTGAACGTTTCCAGTTTGCATTTTTGATAAAAACCAAGATGACAATCTTACGTTCAATGCGGAAATATAAGTAATTCCGTCAAATATATATTTGTCAAATAAATATGCAACTCTTGAAAATCTGTTGTATGCTTTTACAACATTTGCATAGATATCTTCAAAATAAAATGCGTTATAAGATAGTTCATACAATACAGGCAATCTTCTTAGTAAGTTTTTATGAGTATAAACGATATACGCAAGGAATATCGCAGGGATTGCCACACAGTATGAAATAATTGAGAACAACCAATTATCAGATTTTGGAAGAACTACCCAAAGCAACACAATCATTATTGCAAATAGGCAAGGTGATAAGTTCATAATGAAATCTGGAGTTTTAATCTCATTTTCGTATTTTTGCTCACCTTCAAATAGATTGAAATATAATCTAAATAAGTAATAAGCAGTCATAAAGCCGACAATGATAAACAAAACTGCATAGACGTAATGTTTTCCGTCAAGCAAAGAACCTAAAATAAGTTCTTTTGACGAAAATCCTGCAAACAGTAAACCACTTAATGAAAAAGCACCAATCAAGAATGTTATAGCAGAGGCTGGAAGATTCTTTCTAAGCCCACCAGCATAGCGAATATCTTGATTTGAATTAAGAGCAGATATAACAACACCTGCAGATAAGAATAACATTGCTTTAATCAAAGCATGTGAAGTCAAATGGAATAATGCAACAGTAGTTGAACACATTCCAACAGCAACAAACATCAAACCTAATTGAGCATTTGTCGAATATGCCAAGATTTTTTTAATATCAGTTTGTGTTAATGCAGCAATTGAGCATAAAATCGCTGTAGTTATACCAATTATTGCAATTAAATCTAAAATTACATCGTTCAATGAAAATAAAGGATATAGTCTTATAAGTAAGAAAATACCTGCAACAACCATTGTTGATGAGTGGATTAACGCACTAACTGGAGTTGGACCTTTCATCGCATCAATAAGCCAAGTATGTAGAGGGAATTGAGCAGATTTTGCGACTGCACCCACTAGCAACAATACACAAAGCAAAATAAAGATGCCGTCAGATGTGCAACCGTAAAGTTGTGCGGAAATATTTGGCATATCAGAAAATGGAATTGCAACATCACTATAGTAGTTGAAGTTTGTCATAAGAACATAAGCGGTTAAAATTATTCCAGAAAGTAGCGAAAAATCACCAATTCTATTCATAATAAATGCTTTTTTTGCAGCGATTGAAACATCGCTTTTCTTATACCAAAATCCGATAAGCAAGTAACTTGCAACACCAACAAGTTCCCAAAATATGTATGTTTGGAACATATTTGGACTTAAAAATAACCCAAAGATTGCAAAGTTAAAGAAATTCATATACGCAAAATATCTCATAAAACTCTTATCATATTGCATATATGAGTATGAATATATTTGTACGATTAATGAAACTAATGCTGAAATTAGCAGTAACCAAGCAGAAACACCGTCTAAATAGATACCAACATCAAATGTAAAATTTGATAGTTTTATAAAAGGAACGACGTTTTCATATACAAATCCTTTTTCAGCAACAGTTTTGATAAAAACTCCGATTGAAAAAATTAATCCATACAAAGTTGATAGAATAGTAATTCCAGCCATTAAGCGACGTGATTGCATTACGTGGAATAATTTTCCAAGAATAATCAATAATGCAACCCAAACCGGGATTAAAACTACTGTATATAAATTTTCAACAAAGAAGTCCATTAATTCTTTAACTCCTTATAATTATCAATGTTAATGCTCTTTTTCTCTCTATACATTAGATAGAAAATCACAAGTGCAATCGCAATTTCAACCGCACCAATGCCAATATAAAATATTGAAAATACAAAGCCATTTAAATTTGTACTATCTGTATATGACGCAAATGCAATAAAATTAGTGTTTACGGCAGTAAGCATGAATTCTAGGCAAATAAGAATTTTAATGATATTTTTTGAAATAATCACACCAATTGCACCAATCAAAAATAAGATTAGAGCAAAAGTTAAATAATGATAAAGTCCGATATTAAAAATTTGATTAGCCACGTTTTTTCTCCTTTATCACATTTAAAACTGAAATTCCGACAACAGTAATCAAAATTAATACAGCAAATAAAATAAATCCTGCTTGATAATTTTGATATAATCCATTTGCAATCAACGTAATTTGATCAATACTACTAAATTCCTGTTTTACAGGTGTAAATAACTGCATTGATTTTTCATTCAAGTGGAACGCAAATTCAACTGAATACCACAAAAACATGAACAAAAATGCAGAAGAGCAAAAGGCTATAAAAAATCTTGGTGCAAATGATAAATAAGTCTTTTTATCTTCTCTATTTGACGTAAACATTATTGCAAACAAGAATATAATTGGAACTGCGACACCATAAATCAGAATTTGAACAACTGCATTATAATCAGCACCTAGCGAAAAGAAAATTCCGCCGGCACAGAAAAATGCGATTACGGCAAATAAAAGAGTGTAGACAATTCTATTCGCAACAAGTGATAGCAATGCAAATAGAAGAATCAAGAAAGCAAAGCCATAAAAAGTTATACTATTAATTATTTCAAGTTCGTTCATAACACCTCTTTGCTATCTGTATCAGATTCATTTGAACTAATTTCAACATTCAAATCAGCCTTATTATCAGTCGCTAATTCAAATTCCTTACTCATTGTCAAAGCCGTAGGCTTACAATAATATTGGCAATTGCCACAAAAAATACATTTTGTATAATCTATATTAAATTTAATTTCATCTTCTATTTTTTCGATTTTAATTGCATTTGCAGGGCAAACTTTTTCGCACATTTTGCATGCAAGACATTTTTTAGAATTCCACAAATGTTTACCTCTGAAACGTTCTGATAAATTTGGACGTTTTTCAGGATATTCTAATGTTACTCTTTTTTTGAAAGAGTGTTTGAATACAGTAAATAAACCGTCAAATATAGCCTTTATTTTAACCAAAAATGATTTTATCATAGACTACCACCTTCCATAAAAAATTTGATAACTACGACAATTATGAAATTCAAAATTGAAAGTGGAAATAAGAAATACCAAGAGAATTTCATTAAAGATTTTGAACTTAATCTTGGCAAAGTTGCTCTTACAAGCATAACAAAGAACACTAGAATTAATGCTTTAGCAAATAGCCAAATTGCTTGTTCAAAGTATATAAAAGTTTGTAAGAATTGATTATCTGCAAAAATCATTTCTGATACATATTTTGAAGTTAATGGTAAAAATCCGCCAAAGAAAATAATTGCCATAAACATGCACATTACAAATAGCATTGCATATTCAGCAAGGAAAAATAGTGCAAATCGCATTCCAGAAT
>CAVFCO010000100.1:0-3122 GCA_963620955.1 Alistipes senegalensis
TAAAAGAGAATTGTGCTTAGTCTAATATGTATTGAACTAGGACATAGGGTTGAAATTTATAAAAAATAGGTTATAATAAAAGAAGCAACAGGGTTAATTTAACTGGTAATTAAATTAACAAATCATTCTGTTACTAATGTTAATTGAATAAGATTAGCACTATGATTATAGTCCATAGTGCTAGTTTTTTGTGAGGGCTAGATACAAGTATCAGCCAAACTAGAAATAAGACTTTAACCATAAGCATCACCACCTTTCGTCAAGAAATTTTTCTGATTTATAGTCAGCCCTTGCGAGGTAGTTGACAGAATGAACCTGTTGCTAATAATATTTTATTCTGAATTCTTTTATATTGCATCGTTTCATTAGATGATAAAATACATCAAATAAAACAAAAAAAAGAACCGCATTTCTGCGATTCTTTTTTTGTTTATAACCAATTTTAAAATTAGTATCTGTAGTGAGCGAATGCTTTGTTTGCTTCAGCCATTTTGTGAGTATCTTCACGTTTTTTGCATGCTTGACCAGCACCGTTTGAAGCATCAATTAATTCACTTGTTAATTTGTCGATAAATGATTTACCACTTCTGTTTTTAGCAGCAGCAATTAACCAAGATGAAGAAAGAGCAAAACCTCTGTCTGCTTTAACTTCTAGTGGCACTTGGTAAGTAGAACCACCGATACGACGTGCTTTAACTTCTAATAAAGGAGTAGCATTTGTTAATGCTTTTTGGAAAACTTCCAAACCTTTTTCGTTAGTTCTTTCTTCAATTTTAGTGATTGTTGAGTAGAAAATTCTTTCTGCTAAAGATTTTTTACCACGACGCATAATTCTGTTGATGAATTTTGATACGTCTACACTGTTATATAATGGATCTGCAGCAGGAATTCTTCTTGCTGGTTTAGAACGTCTTGACATTATTTACCTCCTTTTGCACGTTTTGCACCGTATTTTGATCTTGATTGATTACGATTTGCAACACCTGCAGTATCTAATGTACCACGGATAATGTGATATCTTACACCAGGTAAATCTTTAACTCTGCCACCTCTGATAAGAACAACACTGTGTTCTTGTAAGTTGTGGCCGATACCTGGAATATATGATGTAACTTCAAAGCCGTTTGTTAATTTAACCCTTGCAACTTTTCTTAGTGCTGAGTTTGGTTTTTTAGGAGTTGTTGTATAAACTCTTGTGCAAACGCCACGTCTTTGAGGGCATTCCATTAATGCCGGTGATTTTGTTTTGTCTACTAACTTTTTACGTTCACGACGTACAAGTTGATTGATTGTTGGCATAATTTCTCCTTATATGTAAAATTGCTTTTATTTCGTCTAATTCCTAGTTTGAATTCTTCAGCACAAAAATTCAACTAAGTGTCGTACTATCTATATAACAACAAGCAAAAAGTATTGTCAACCTTTATAACTGATTGACAACACTTTTGTTAAGTTTTTTCAACTTTTAAATTCTATTGTGCGACCGCAAAATGAAATTCTTCAGTCCAAGATTTAAAACCACCTTGCATAACCATAACAGGATAGCCCGCTTCTGCAAGTCTAAATGCCGCTCTATCACCTAAATGGCACAAGTGATTATAGCAATAAACGACGTTTATATCTTCTTTTGATAAACTTTCCATATTTTCTTTCAGTTCAGAATATGGAAGATTTATTGCATTTGGCAAATGTGAAATATCGTAGTCCTCTTTTGCCCTAACATCAATCAATTTGATATTATTTTTTTCAAGCATTTCTTTCAATTCAACTGGACCTAGAGTAAATGCAAGATTTTTTGCAAAATAATTCATCGCACCTTCTGTATTAACTCTCAACTCTTTAATTTTTTCGCTCATAAATTTATCCTCATTTTTCACTACAAAAATAGGGTAAATCAAAACATCATTTTCCGATTTACCCTATTGTATAAACTTTGAGAATAATTTTAAAAACTATTTAGCACCTCTGCCGATTTCACGTTCGTTACCGAATTCGCCAACTCTTGCACCCATAAGGTCGAATTGTTGACCACCGCCGTTCCAACCGTAAAGCGGATTACATTCACCAGTTCTCATTTTTGTACCTGCAGGAAATTCTACATCGCACATATATTTTGGAACTTGAGGCAATGCAAATTTATCGGCAATTTGTTCTGGCGATAACCCTTTGATATCGTCATATTTCATAACCCATGAACCGTACATGCCTGAGTTTTCTTTATCATAAGTTCTTACAAATTTTGTTTTATCAGTTAACTCAATAATTTGAGCAGTTTGACCGTCTTTATAAGGACTATCAGTATAACCTCTAGAAGCCCACTCTGAGTTTGCTTCTTTTGTTGGCATTTCACCGATTACCTTATATTTACCTTCAATTTTGTAGTCGCTACCGTTTTGATGAACTGACATCGTACGACACAAGTTCAAGCCCGCAAGAGCAACATTTTTCAATGCTTCATTGGCGTCTTTTGAAACTACGTCAGTTTGATTTGCAACCACATGATTCGTTTTTTTAGGTTGCTCTGCCTTTTTAGCAGAAGTTGTTTTACCAGAAAAACCAATTTGAGAAACATTCATATTCATACTTATATAAAACATTTTTTTGAGTAAAAATTGCCTCAAAACCATGATTTATCTATGGTTTGTTACAAAAATCAATTATCTTGTTACTTTAAAACTTAAAATTTTTCCAGTTGTTGGGTCAATGTCAAAATCACGTCCGAAGAAATCGTACGCAGAAATATTTCCGTTTTCTCTTAAAGTCATTCCCTCAAAAGGAAGTTCTTCTTTAACTTCTGGGAATGCTTCCACTTGTGATTGAACTTGCCATAAAAATTGACAATCTTCACTTAAACAATAAATATTTTTTAAAGTTGGGTCGCCATTTGGAATTCTCAATAGAAATACAATTTTATTATCCACAACAAAGGCATTACCGACTTCATAATCGAATTTCATCGGTTTACCGTTTATAAACAGATTATTTTTTCTACATAGAACTTCTAAAGCCATACAAATACCTCTTATTGTTTATTCAAAAGATATAACAATTTAAAAATAAAGTCAATTTGTTGTCCTAGTTCAATACATATTAGACTAAGCACAATTCTCTTTTAATTTATA
>CAVFCO010000101.1:0-5516 GCA_963620955.1 Alistipes senegalensis
TATATAATCAGACAATAAGTGGTGATTTTGGTAAAACTCACAGTTATAAAGTTCAAAATACCCCAAAATGGGATAATGATTTGCAAAAATGGGTTTCAAATGAAGAAACAAAATATAAAACCGTTTGGAATTACGATTCTTTTAACGTTGATTATTATGCTCGTCATATATTTTGTGTTGATCGGAAATTTGATAATATTTTAAAATTAAATAATATTAATTTTTCCGATATTTATGATGAAATTGAGTCTTTCTTTGTGTGTGGTGGGGCTGCAATCTTACAAGAAGAATCAAAATATAATTCTCAGAAAGCAGAACTTCTTACAGATTGGCTTGAAGATAACCACAAAGATGAGCAATTAATAACAGCAAAAAACTCTGACTTAGATCATTTAAAAAAAGAAGTCGATAAAGAATTTCTTATACGAAAATTAAATGGCGAATTTGATTGTAAAACAAATATAAAAGTCAATCTTCAAGAAGATACGATCAGAGATGAAACCACAATATTTTTTATGCCTATAGGTTATATCGAATACGAATATGAAAATCAAACATATTATTTTATAGAAACACTATTTGATAAGAAAATTGTTATTCAACAATCCGCACCAAAGGATTATGCTTATGAGTACCAAAAAGGCGGGCTTATTAGAGGTTTTTTAGTTTTACTTTACGTTATTTTTGGATATTTTTACTTTTGTTTAGCAATGAAAATAAACTTACCACATATAAAAAGTTTTCTCTACTTCATCTATATAATTATGTTTTTTAATTCCATTATAATGCATCAAGATGCAAAGGAATTAAATGAAGAGAATAAAGAAAAAAGATTACAACATATAAAATCTGTTTTTGTAAAAAATACAGAACTTAAAGATTTAATTTTAAAATTAAACAGACCATATATCAAGGAGACAGTACATGAGTAAATACCAAAAATATTTAAAAGTATTAGAATTACATGAACCTATTAATTTAGACATGTTAGAGAACAAATATAAGTATCTAAAGGAACTTTGGAATCCAGATAAATTTAAAGAAGATTCATTAAAAGAAAGAGCAGTAAAAAAACTTGAAATCATTGATACTGCTTATAATTATTTGTTAAACGACTTGGGTTCTGAAGAAACAACGGAAACAGAAAAAAATACAGAAATCAATGACATACAAGAAAATATACTTGAAGATAATGAAAACATTGAAGAATCAAATAACAAATATTATGATTATAAAGTAAATGTTAATAAAGAAATCGACATAAAAGTATATGACCATAGATTTTACTTTAAACTATGTTTATTATTCGTTATTTTAGGCATAATGTATAATTTATCTACAACATATCCAAAGGTTCCACAAAATATTGAAAATACTCAAAATAAAATAAACAACGCTCAGCAACAAACGGAAAATATTACTCATAAAAATATTACAGAGAATACTGAAACTAAAAATAAAAAATAAATCAAAGGAGTATTTTATGGAACAAGATAAAGATATAAAGTTTTGCCCGTGTTGTGTGGCGAAGGAATCTGAAACTCCAGAAAATGCACAAACAAAAAAACTAGGCTTTTTTGAAAAATTAAAAACATACAAAGAAAGTACACCTGTTAAAATTCTTAGAATTACGTTTAATATAATAAATGGTCTAGTTGCACTATTAATAGGTGGCGGACTTGGTTTAGGTGCAAACAGTGGAGAACTTGCAATAGTACTCGCTGTTATAATTTATATTGCATTATGTTTATCAACATATTTTTATTTTCTTCCGACTTATATTGCTGATATAAATCACCATAAAAAAATAACAACTATACTTTTGATAAATCTATTTTTCGGAGAAACCGTAATTGGCTGGTTTATTCCACTAATTTGGGCATTAAACGACGAAAATCTTGCATTTGATGTAAATATAAATAAAAAGGATGTTTATTAAGGCTTTAATTTCTAATGGCAAAGTTTTAGGATTATGACACCGGCAAGGATTAGGAACACGCCGACAAATCTTACGACACTCAATGCGTCGTGGAACATTGTTATGCCTATAAAAAATGTTCCAATCATTCCAATTCCAGTCCACACTGCATACGCAGTTCCTATTGGTATCTGTTTTTGTGCAATATACAAAAAGTATCCGCTCAATGCCATTGCGACAACTGCAAAAATAATCCAAAGTTTATTATTCATAGTATCGGCCAGTTTAAATCCCAAAGGCCAACCCATTTCAAACATTGCTGCTATTATTAAATAAATCCAACTCATTCTTTGAATATAGCACAAAAATACTTGGTTTTCAGAAAGTTTACAACCTCTTCCAAAAATAATTTTGCAACCCTACTAAACATTGGATTTTTATTCCAAACCAATGCATATTTTACACGCAATGCAGGTTTTAGCGGAACAAAACAAACCTCTTTCTCCAAATTATTAGGCAAAGAATTTCTTGTCATAACAAGATTTCCCAGCCCATTTTTCACAAGATTAACTGGGTTTCCTTGAGTAACATTATATGTCGCAACAACGTTCAAATCTTCAATTTCCGCACCGCACCATTTTGAAATTTCTTCTTGCAATCCCTTTCGTTTATGCAAAATTATTGGCATACCTTGAAAATCCTCGGCAGTTATAAATTTTTTATTAGAAAGTTTATCGGATTTTTTCATCAAGATTCCCCACTCTGAAATTTCGTTCAAAGAAACATGCTTATATTTTGTACTATCAACAGGTTCTAACAAAACTGCGAAATCCAAACTGCAATGGTTCAATCTTTCTGTTACGTCCGTTGCATCCCCACAATAGAAATTAAATTTTATTTTAGGATATTTTTCTCTCAACTTTGTGGCAGATTTTATAATTATTTCAGTTGGAGTGCCGCCGATAGAAATTTCGCCTTTTATATCGTTTGCATTAGATTCAAATTCTTGTTCTGTTTTTTCAACAAGTGAAAGGATTTCATCGGCACGTTTTCTTAAAAACACACCTTCCTCGGTCAAAGTTATTTTTCGTTTTCCTCGAATTAAGAGTTTTTTACCCAACTCTTTTTCAAGTTCCATCAACTGTTTAGAAAGCGATGGTTGAGAAATATGCAATTTTTCTGATGCTCTCGTTATATTTTCTTCATTTGCAACAGTCAAAAAATATTTTAGTAATCTAATATCCATAAAAATTCCTTACAAGTTTAAAGTATACAAAAAAATCATCATTCTTTCAAGTTATGATAATTAATAGATTATTTGTATTAGTTATTATACAAAAAATAGTTTATAATGAAACTGTCAATAAATAAGGAGATTTTGTATGATAAAAGATTTAAACTCACGAATTAAACTTAACAATGATGTTTTAATTCCGCCAATTGGTTTTGGAGTTTACAGGATTAAAAATATGGACGAATGCGAAAATGCAGTAATAGAAGCGATAAAAGCCGGTTACAGATTAATTGATACTGCATACGCATACCAAAATGAAGAAGCCGTAGGGCGAGCAATCAAACGTTGCGGAGTTCCAAGAGAAGAATTATTCATCACAACAAAATTATGGATAACTGACACAAGTTACGAAAAAGCAAAAAAGGGTTTTGCAAAATCTATTTCAAATTTAGACTTGGACTATCTCGATTTATTTGTAATTCATCAGCCATACAACGACTATTATGGTGCTTGGAGAGCATTAGAAGAACTTTATGAACGAAAAAAAGTTCGTGCAATCGGTATCGACAATTTCACTCAATACAGAACTGCAGACTTTTTGTTCTTCAATAGAATTAAACCGATGGTTAATTTACTAGAATGTAACGCATTTTTCCAAAGAGAAGACGAGAAGAAATATTTAGATAGTGAAAACATTCTAATGCAAGCATGGTCGCCTTTATCTGCCGGTCAATCCCAACTTATGGAGAATGAAACATTAATAAAAATAGCAAAAAATCACAACAAATCAGTTGCACAAATTGTGCTTCGTTGGTTAATTCAAAGAGGAATTGTTCCAATAGTAAAATCTACTAACCCTCAAAGAATAAAAGAAAATTTAGAAATTTTTGATTTCAACATCACAGACGAAGAAATGGCTGAAATTTCAAAACTTGATACAGGTCATACTTGCTTTATTCCAAGAAATACAGCCCAAAACGTAAATGATTTTTTAAAAAGAGCCTTAACTTGCGATTTGATATAAAAATAGCCGATATTATATATGATTAATTTAAACAAAAAATTGATACCTCTTGCACTTGGGACATTCGGACTCGGAATGTCTGAATTTGTTATGATGGGAATTTTACCTGATATTGCAAATTCAATGAAAGTTTCAATTCCAAGTGCTGGACATTTTATTTCAACATACGCAGTTGGTGTGATTTTCGGGGCAATTTCAATGGCATTTTTGTCAAAAAATCAACCATTAAAAAATCTACTACTAGGGTTAATGATAATTTTTACTGTTGGTAATTTGTTAACCTCAATCGCTACAAACTATGGTGTAATGAACATCGCACGATTTATAGCAGGAATTCCTCACGGTTCGTTTTTTGGAATAGGCGTTGTTGCAATTAAACAAATGGCTCAGAAAGGGCATGACGGACGAGATGTAGCGTTTATGGTTGCGGGTATGACTATTGCAAATTTAGTTGGCATTCCTTTTGCAACGTATTTTAGCCACATAACTTCTTGGCGAATAATTTATTTTTTTGTTGGAATTTTAGGACTAATAATCTTAACAGCAATCATCAAGTGGCTACCAAGTTTTGAGCCGATGCCATACACAGATTTCAAAGGACAATTCAAATTTTTAAAATCAATTACCCCTTGGCTTTTATTGATTGCAATCACAATGGGCAACAGTGCTTTGTTTTGCGAATTAAGTTACATAAACCCACTGTTAACCCAAGTTTCTGGATTTAATACAAAATACATGTCAATTTTGATGTTTATCTCAGGGCTTGGAATGTATTTTGGCAATCTGTTTGCCGGCAAATTGTCCGACAAATACACTCCGGCAAAGGTTTCAAAATATACACAATTAGTTGCGGGATTTGCACTTTTATTTTTATTCTTTTTTGCAAAAATAAAATTAATCGCTGTAATCCTAATTTTTGTATGCTCTTTCTGTTTGTTCGCACTTTCAGCCCCTCAACAAATTCTAATTGTAGAGGTTTCAAAAGGTGGCGAGGTTTTAGGTTCTTCGCTTGCACCACTTGCATTCACCTTGGGTAACGCAATAGGGGCTGTCGTTGGAGGTTTACCTATAGAACATGGGCTTGGTTACGAATTTGCACCACTTTCTGGGGTTATTTTTGCATTTATTGGCTTTATTTTGCTATTAAACTTTCAGAAACAGGCAAAAATTTAGCAAAAATCCCCAAATTTTGTAAAAAAAGATAAAGATTTTATAAAAATCTGAAAATTTTTCACAAAAAACTGCTATACTATAAATGTAGAATGAAGTGTTAAATTCACACTCAAATTAGGAAGGAACATTTTATGAAAATTAATTCAGTAGCGACACAACCGAATTTC
>CAVFCO010000102.1:0-10398 GCA_963620955.1 Alistipes senegalensis
GAATGTGGTTACTACAAAGGAAAAGCAGTTAGCATTAAATCTGCAGATTACGTAGCAGAAGATGTTAAACCTGCAAAAAAATCTTCAGCAAAAAAATCAACAAAGAAAGTTGAAGCAAAAGTTGAAGAAACTAAAGCAGAAGAAGTAACTGAAAAAGAAGAAGAAAAAACTGAAGAATAGTTTTTAAAAAATCTTAGAGGAATAGATGACAAGAATAGCGATAGATGCAATGGGCGGTGATCACGCACCTCACGAAATCGTTGCGGGTGCAGTGTGGGCTGCTTACGAATATAACGTGCCTATTGAACTAGTTGGCAAATCAGAAGACATTCAAAGAGAACTGGACAAAATCAGACTTAATGGCTTCGTTTCTGACTGTGGTCAAAAGGGTAGCAAAAAACGTATCATTGTTGATACGTCTAAACTTGATATCAAAATTACTCACGCAGATGAAGTAATTGAAATGGGTGAACACCCTGGTCAAGCGATTAGAAAAAAGAAAAACTCATCTATCGTTTTAGGAGTAAAGGCAGTAGCAGACGGAAGTTCTGACGCTATCGTTGCAGCAGGTTCAACTGGTGCAGCAATGGCATCAAGTTTATTCGGCATGGGTCGAATTCACGGAATTGCTCGTCCTGCTATCGCAGTTACTTTACCATCTATTAAAAAACCGGTTGTTCTTATTGACGGTGGTGCAAATAGTGATTGTACACCAGAAATGCTTTACCAATTTGCAATCATGGGCATGATTTTTGCAAAACAAATTCTTGGAATTAAAAATCCTAGAGTTGGTGTTTTGAACATTGGTGAAGAAGAAACTAAAGGTAATCAACTAGCCCAAGATACTCACAAACTTCTTGCAGCAGAAAAAGAAAAATTCAACTTCGTTGGAAACATTGAGGGTAAAGAATTATTCATTGATGCTTGCGATGTCGTAGTTTGTGATGGTTTTGTCGGCAACGTTGCATTAAAAGTTCTTGAAGGAACAGGTTCTTTCTTATTCAAATTAATTAAAGAACAATTCTCATCATCACTTTTAGGCGGTGTTGTTGGACTTATGGCAAAAGTATTTTTAAATAAAATTTATCCAAGAATAAATTATGAAGAATACGGTGGCATGCTTTTATTGGGAGTAAAAGGTGTTACTGTTATTTCTCACGGCAGAAGTAAGGCTTACGCAATTAAAAATGCAGTAAGAGTTGCAAAAGAAGCCGTTGAAACAGGTTTGAATAAAAAAATATCAGAATTTCTAGGAGAATAATGAAAAAAGTCGCATTTATTTTTCCAGGTCAAGGCTCTCAATCAGTTGGAATGGGCTTAGATTTGTATGAAAACTTTGAAGCAGCAAAAAATGTTTATGAAACAGCAGACAAAGTTTTAGGCAAATCTATTTCAAAAGTGTGTTTTGAAGGACCTGATGAGGATTTAAAACAAACAATTAACACACAACCTGCAATCTTGACTACATCAATTGCAGCATTAGAAGCATTAAAATCACAACTTGATATCGTTCCTACATACACAGCAGGACACAGCTTGGGTGAATATGCAGCATATTACGCATCTGGTGCTATTTCATTAGAAGATGCTATGAAACTTATCCAAAAAAGAGCAGATTTAATGAGTGAATCAAAAGGCGGAGCAATGTCTGCTGTATTGAACTCTACAGAAGAAACAGTAAACGAATGTATTGCTCAAGTTGACGGATATGTTGCAATTGCAAATTACAATTCACCTGCACAAATCGTTATCACAGGTGATGAAGATGCAGTTAAAAAAGCGGGCGAACTTTTATTAGAAAAAGGTGCTAGAAGAGTAGTTCCACTTGCCGTTTCAGGTGCGTTCCACTCAGAATATATGAAATCTGCCGGTGAAAAATTCGGCGAATTTGTAAAAGATTTTGACGTAAAAGAAACTCAAATCCCAGTTGTAACAAACGTAGATGCTGAATTTACAACTTCAGATTTTAAAGAAAAAATGTCAAAACAAATTTATTCATCAGTTCAATGGACTCAATCTATTGAAAAAATGATAGAAAACGGTGTTGATACATTTATTGAATTCGGAAACGGAACTGTTCTTGCTGGTTTAAACAGAAAAATTAACCCTGCAGTAACAACATACAATGTAAACAACAAAGAAACTTTAGAAAAAACAATACAAGCATTAAGCGAGGTTTAAAATGAGTGAAAAATTAGCGTTAGTTACAGGCGGTTCTCGTGGTATCGGTAGAGCATGTGCATTAAAACTTGCTCAAGCAGGATACGATGTTGTAATCAATTATGCAGGTAACGAAGAAGCAGCAAACAAAACAGTAGAAGATATTAAAGCATTGGGCGTAGATGCTCAAGCATACAAATTTGATATTGCCGACAACGAGGCTACTGCAAAAGCAATTGATGAAATTGTTGCAAAATTTGGCAGAATAGATGTTCTTGTAAACAACGCAGGTATAACAAGAGATGGTTTATTCATGAGAATGAACAAAGACAACTGGGATGCAGTTATCAACACTAACTTAACAGGTGCGTACAATGTATCTCAACCAGTTGTAAAAATCATGATGAAACAACGTTCAGGTGCAATCGTAAACATGGCAAGTATCGTTGGTGTTTATGGTAATGCAGGTCAAGCAAATTACGCAGCAGCAAAAGCAGGTTTAATCGGCTTTACAAAATCTTTAGCAAAAGAATTGGCTTCTCGTAATATCAGAGTTAATGCTGTTGCTCCTGGTTTTATCCAAACAGATATGACAAAAGGACTTGATAGCGAAAAGATTTCTGAACATATTCCACTAAAAAGACTTGGCGAAGCAGACGATATCGCAGGTGCTGTAAAATTCTTAGCAGTAGATGCACCTTACGTTACAGGACAAGTTTTACAAGTCGATGGCGGTCTTACTATTTAAAAAATATTTACAAAATAGTAAATGATTTGCAAAAAAAAGTTTAGATAGTATAATAGAATTATAAAAAACGATAAGTAGTTAAAAAAAAAGAGGAAAAAACAATGAGTACATTAGAAAAAGTAAAAAAAGTAGTAGTAGATCAATTAAGTGTTGATGAAAGTTTAGTAACTCCAGAAGCAAGTTTCACTGGCGATTTGGGTGCTGATTCATTAGACACAGTTGAATTAGTTATGGCTTTCGAAGAAGAATTTGGTTGCGAAATTCCTGATGAAGAAGCAGAAAAAATCCAAACAGTTCAAGATGCTGTAAACTACATCGAAGCACATTCTTAATCGAATGGATATAATTTTGAAATAAAACAATTTAAGAGGATATATCACATTTGAGTCGATTATCCTCTTAAATTTTGCATAGAGGAGATATAAATTATGGAAAAAAGACGAGTAGTAATAACAGGTATGGGAGCAATTACTCCTTACGGTGTTGGTGTTGAAAAATTCTGGAACGCTATCAAAAACGGCGAAAGCGGAATTTCATACGTTGAAGCACCAAGAATTGATGCAGAAACTCAAACAACACACATTTTTGGCGTAGTTCCAGAATATGATGAAACTCAATATATGGACGTTAAAGAAGCAAAACGTCTTGATAACTTTATTAAATACGGACTTGTTGCTAGTGATGAAGCAATGAAACAATCAGGCTTAAACATGGAAGAAGAAGACCAATACAGAGTTGGTTGCCTTGTTTCATCTGCTGCCGGCGGACACAAAACAATTGAAGATAATCACAACGTAATGTTAAAACGTGGTTACACAAAATGTTCTCCATTCACAGTTCCTGCAATGATTGTAAACATGGTTGCTGGTAAAATCGCTATCAACCACGGTTTCAAAGGTATTAACAAAGCAATCGTTTCTGCTTGTGCATCAGCAACTCACTCAATCGGTGATGCTTTCAGAGCAATTCAATACGGCGATGCTGATGTAGTATTTGCAGGTGGTTCAGAAGCAACAGTTTGCAATATGGGTGTTGGCGGTTTCTCTGCAGCAAGAACATTGTCAAAACGCAACGACGAACCAACAAAAGCATCAAGACCTTATGATATCGACAGAGATGGCTTTATCATGAGCGAAGGCTCAGGTGTTATCGTTCTTGAAGAATTAGAACATGCTAAAAAACGTGGTGCAAAAATTCTTGCAGAAATCGTTGGTTACGGTCAAACTTGCGATGCATACGATATCGTTGCTCCAGACCCAACAGGTGAAGCAGCAGCAAAAGCAATGGAATTTGCAGTAAAAGATGCAGGAATATCTACTGATGAAGTTGATTACATCAACACTCACGGTACAAGTACTCACGTTGGTGATATCGGCGAATCTTTAGCAATCGCAAAAGTTTTCGGCGACTTGGATAAAAACAAACACTTGATGGTAAGTTCAACAAAAAGTATGCACGGACACTTATTAGGTGCAGCAGGTGCTGTTGAAGCAATCATTTGTATTAACGCAATTGCTGACGGTGTTGTTCCTCCAACAATTAACTTGGAAAATCAAGACCCCGAAGTTGCTAACTTAAACTATGTTCCAAACAAAGCGGTTAAAGCAGACGTTAAATACGCAATGTCAAACTCTTTCGGCTTTGGCGGACACGATGCTTCTATCATTATCAAAAAATACGAAGGATAGTGTTTTTTAAAAATATAAACAATAAAAGGAAAAGGCGGCATGACGTTTCACGTCATGCCGCCTTTCTATTGAAAATAACTAATTAAAACCAATTACAGATGTTATCATGACAAAGAACTTTATCTAATTCTGTAACTGCAGATTTTTGAGTTAAGTTGAATGTTAATGGTGAGATAGAAATCTTATTTTGACGAATTGCTGTGATGTCAGTATTTTCATTGTCTTTTTCGGTTGAAAGTCTACCTGCCATCCAGTAATAAACTTTACCTCTTGGGTCAATACGTTTTTCATAGTTATCTGTAAACATTCGCCCACCCATTTCTGTAACAACAACACCTGCAATGTCGCTTTGAGGAATATCCGGAATGTTGATGTTTAGTATTGATTTTTGAGGGAATTTGAATAGCGATAATTTAGGAATTAAACTGCTGATAAACTCTGCTGAAAATAAAAAGTTTTCATATTCTGGTTTATATGAGTTAAGTGAAACTGCAATGCTTGGAATGTTCATCATTGCACCTTCAACGGCACAACTAACCGTTCCTGAATAAATAATATCATGCCCTAAATTTGGACCGTGGTTGATTCCTGAGATGATTAAATCGGGCTTTTCTTCTTGAGAGAGGATAGAATTTACACCGATTTTAACACAATCTCCTGGGGTTCCTGAAACTGCCCAAGAACGAACAGAACCGTATAAAGGTCCAACTTCTTCGACTCTTAGAGGTGAATTAAGAGTTATAGAATGCCCTGCGGCAGAACGTTCTTGATTAGGTGCGATAAGGTAAATATCATGCTCTAGTGATAACTTTTCAACAAGTGATTTAATGCCGTTTGCGTGAATACCATCGTCGTTAGAAATTAAAATTTTCATAAAAAATCTCCTTATAGAATAAGGGTAACTTAAAAGGTTGATAAAAACAAATAGCCGAGAAGTATAATTTCAAAAATTTAACAAAAGTAAAAAAAATATTGCAATTTAATTTTCAGCGATACATAATATGAGTAGAAGAGTTATCGTGGGACTCTGCCGAGAAAAACAATTAATAATTGTTTTTTGAGAGGAAAAGCCTGGAAGGTTGCTCCAAATAGAGTTAACAATTAAATATTACGTCGCGGGGTAGAGCAGCCTGGTAGCTCGTCGGGCTCATAACCCGGAGGTCGTTGGTTCAAATCCAGCCCCCGCAACCAATTATTTAAAAGGGTTTTAGTTAGTTGCTAAACCCCTTTTTTAGTGTAAAAATAAGTGAAAGTTGCAAAAAAGTTACTGTAATTTAACGAGTAATTTGATTTAAACGGATAAAAAGATTAAAAACCGAAATGAGACATTTGAAATTTCACTCCGAAAGAGTGCCGATATAAAGAAACAGGACAATACAGAAAAGGGGAATTTGGCTTAAAACCCGAGAACATAAACTAATTCAGGAGTATTTTAGGGTTGCAGAAAAGTCCGATATGTCCGATTTGCATCACTATTGAGTCCTAAAAAAGTCTAATTATATATAGCAACATGCCTCAAAGCCTTATTCCTGTAGAAAAATGCCGATGGACTATTATAGGACTTTTGGCATTTGAAAAGTAACACTGGTTCCAGAAAAAATATTTTTCTGTTACAAAACGGAACCTTAACGGAACTTTTTAAGGAACCAAACGGAACCTATAAATTTCTATGTGCTTCGCATAGCTCATCTATTGATTTATACCTGTTTGCTCGCTCACCAAGACCTTTTCTTACAAAATTATTCAAATTCTTGCCAGGAATTTTTGTTGTATTAGTTTTTCCTGTGGTTATGAAATATATCAACATTGTAAGTGCATATATTTCATGTGACATATCATAATTATTAAAACCTTCAAGTTTTAAATTTGGATCATTAAAATAGCCTTTAAATTCAGTATTCACTGTAGTTAGTTCATTATTAGGATCTTTGGCTAAACCGAAATCAGAAATTTTAATAACTAATACATCATCATAAGCTTTAATTAAGACATTGCTTGGAGATAAATCTCTGTGTAAATATCCCTTTTCATGTAGATATTTACAAGCTTTTAGTAATTGCAATATCAATGATTTTCTGGTTCCTGAAGATATTTTATCATTGTTTAGTTTTAAGAATTTATCCAAAGTATAATCCATATGCTCCATAACATATGAGTTTTCTTCACTATTGTAAGAATAAACTTCCACAATATAAGGAGAATTTAAACTTTTCATTATTTCAAATTCTTGCCTAAATCGTTTTAATTCTTTTTCGGATAATCCTTTTCTTGCTTTTTTTACAACAAAATCCTTATTATAAAAATCATCGTGATATTTATAAGTAAGTGCATATGAACCTTCACCAAGTGGTATTAAATCGTGTATAATATTTTCACTTGAATGTTTTACATTTATTGTATTGCATTTTATAAAAATTGGATTTACATAAAATAACTCTATTTTATCCATATTTTCAGGGATTGTGCTACCACCACTTGAACTTAAAAATTCATTGCACTTATTAATAATACCTTGATTGTATTCCTCAATTTTAAAAGCATATTCAGACTTGCTTAATCTTCGTTGGAGTGTTTCTATCTTATCAATTGTATCTATTAATTCTCTGCTTGGATCAGCCCAGAAATGTGCACAATAATCTTTTGTTGGTAATCTTCCGTTCATAGACTTAAATAATTTTAAAAGAGAAGAGTGAAGAGTAGACAAAATTAATATAATGTCATTTCTTCCAAAAGGTTTATATAACTCTTCATACTCGTCAGTTAATTCTAAATCAATTCTCAACTCTGCCAAATAATTTGCATACATTTATTTATCCCTCTTGCCTTCAGTTCGTTCTTCAAGCACTTTATACACAAATCTTGTAGTCGTTTTACATTCAAGTGTCAGATTATTTATGCTTTGTTTTGTGCCATCAAAGTTGTCTATAATGTATTGTCTTTTGTATGGTTGATTGCAATGAGCATGGATTGAGAACTTTTCTCCTGTGGCTTTAAGCATTAATTTCTTTGTAGCATCTAAGCCAATGATTGAACATAGATATTGCAAATCTTCGGTTGGCAAATTATCTTCTGTTATATATTTTGCCCATGCTGGTTCTTCAGGTTCTTGGCGTCTAATCATATTACCCCTTTATTTTCGGTATGTAGCTTTGCATCCGTCAGAGTTACATTTACCCCTTTTTCTCATTATAGTACAAACGGAACCAAATCTAGTTCCGTTTAGTTCCGTTTGTAAAAGTTGCTTAAAATACAATAAACATTTTGCTTTTTCAATATCAGAAAAACAATGATTTTATAGACTTGAAGTGGCAGTTGTTGATATGTTTCGATATGGATACATTGACTACACAAATCTCGCAAGCAGAGTTTATGTGTGAGAGGAGATATTTATGCAAAACTCAAATGATTACTGGATTACAACTAAAGAACTTGCTCAAATTAAAGGTATATCCGAAAGAGCAGTCCGTAAGGCAATAAGCAAAAATAAATATGTTATCAGAAAATGCTCTAAATCTTATGAGATTTTAGTAACATCTTTAGAAGAAAATGTTAGAAAAAAAGTAACATCAATTAAAGAAAAATCTGTCCAACTACAACCAATAACTTATGTTGTTCCAGATGGTCAAAAGAAATTGGCTCTTGCAAAATATGATTTAATTAAAAAGTGGGACGAATTTAGATTAAACAAGAAAAATAAAACGGTAGCAGGAAAAGATTTTCTTGAGGCATATAATAATGGCTGTATTTGTAACGATTTATTTGATACTGTCGGCAAGGTTGCTATCGGAACAATTTATGAATGGCATAAAAAGCTTCGTACCTATAATGATGATTGGCATTGTTTGATTAACAACTATACATTCGGTGAAAAAACTAAAAAATCTATTCTATCAGAAGAAGAAAAATCTGAACTGTTGAAAAATTTGCTACATCCAAATCAGTTAAACATAGGAAAAGCAATTAAATATACGAAAATGGCATTAACACAACGTGGGTTTAAAAGTTTGTGCTGTGATTTAACATATAGAAGATTTGCTAACAATTACAAAAACGAACATTATAACATTTGGATTGAAGCAAGAGAAGGAAACAAAGCTCTACATGATAAAGTTTTACCATACATTACAAGAGACGTTTCTAAACTTGAAGTAGGAGATGTAATTGTAGGCGATGGGCACAGATTATCATTTTTTGTTAAAAATCCATACACTGGAAATCCAGTAAGACCAACATTGGTTGCTTATCAAGATTGGAAATCAGGCGGGTTTGTCGGGTTTGAGATAATGCTGGAAGAAAATACGCAGTGTATCGCAAGTGCTTTAAGAAATTCTATAATAAATCTTGGAAAAGTTCCTAAATTTGTCTATCAAGATAACGGTAAAGCGTTTAAGGCAAAATATTTTATCGAAAACGGAATATCGGGTTTATTTACCAATCTTGGCATTCAACCGATATACGCTAAACCATATAATGCTAAAGCAAAACCTATTGAAAGATTGTTCAGAGAATTACAAGACAGCTTTGAAGTTATGCTTCCTTCATATTCCGGTACAAGTATAATTAAAAAGCCTGCTCAATTAAGAAGAAATGAAAAACTCCACAAATCAATTTTCAAGGTCAATATTCCAACAATAGAGCAAGTGGTGCAAGTTCTTGAAATGTGGTTACAAAAATACCATTATGAACAACCTTGTCCGCATGTTGAAGGACAAACAATTGGAGAAGTTCTTAACTCCGGCAGAGGAGAAGGGGTTAACATTGAGACTTTAGATGACCTCATGATGGTTCGTGAAATCAAAAATATTTACAGGAACGGAATTTTATTCTTAAGAAATAATTATTATAGCGAAGCGTTGTTTGGTTATAAAAAGAAAGTAATTATAAAATACAGTTTATTTAATTTAAGTTCAATTAAGGTTTTCAAATTAAACGGAGAGTTTATCTGCGAGGCAAAACGAGTTGAGCCGATACACCCTCTGGCAAATTATTTGGGAGACGCTAAAGATATTGAAGATTTGAAACAAAAAACAAAACTGAAGAAGCAATTAGAAAAAAGAACTGAAAAAGAGTTTATAAATCACTTAAAACGTAATCAAGTACACACTCCGTTATTGAGTATGGATTTGCCCGAAAAACAAGAAAATGAAGAGGTTGAACAGCTTCGTATAGAAATAAAAGAAGAAGCAGAAAAAGAATTTTTCAATGGTTGTTTCCGAACAAGATTTGAAAAATACGAACATCTGATTAATAAAGAAAATCTTACTCAAACTGAACAAGATTGGATAAAAGAATACGAAAAAACTGACGAATACGAACAAATATATGGTGAAGATAAGGAGATAAGTGATGCACAAATTGTTTGTTAAAACACGAAATGTCAAAAACTTCATTGGGTTAATGAATAACTTGATAGATAAATCCAATGAAGTTCCTAAAATGGGATTAGTTTACGGCGATCCCGGATTAGGCAAAACTCAAACTGCCGTATGGTGGGCAACAAGAAATGATGCGGTTTATGTCAGAGCCCAAAACAAAATGACCAGCCGATGGCTAATGGAAAAAATTGTTTTTGAACTTGGAGAATCCCCGTCAAGAAAAATGGCAAACCTTATGGAACAATGTATTGCTCATTTAAGGTTAAAACCTCAAGTAATTATTATTGATGAAGTTGATTATCTTATCAGCCGTTGCAAAATCGTAGAAACTTTACGTGATGTTCACGATTTAACAGGTGCTCCTGTTGTATTAATCGGTATGCAGGAAGCTAAAACAAAACTCGGTAAATACAGGCATTTGTATGAC
>CAVFCO010000103.1:0-9671 GCA_963620955.1 Alistipes senegalensis
CAGATAAACTGTTGAAAAATTATAAAAGTTTGAACTTTGTATACCTAGATTTGAAAAATTTTGATGAAAAAATTATAACTTTTGATGAAAACTTTAAGAAAAAATACGAAGAAAAAATTAGTAAAACCCTTACAAATATTGAGCAAGTAACAAATTCCCATTCAGTTATGTTAAAAAATAATAAGTGTATTTGCGACTATTATTGCATATGTGAAATAAATTTGCTACAATAATCATGTTACATTTGTAGTAATTTCATGTTACAAAAAGTTAATAAAATCCCAAAAATGAGCATTTTTCATGGTTTTGACGACTTTTATAAAATGTAGGTACATAGGAAATAGATTAGTAGTGTAAGGAAAATGGCAAATTACGTAGCGTCGTTGATATCGTTAGCAGGTAACGTAAAAGCAGCGAAAGATGGAAATATTTTAAGACACATGTCCGTTGTGGGACATGCCTCAAAGGTAATTACAAAGTTGGCATCAGGTCAAGGTACTGAAGCAACAACAAAACTTTGTACAAGTATTGTCGATACATTTAATAAAGCAACCGAAGGTAGTAAGGTTGGTTCACTTGTTAGAAAAGGTGTAAAACTTTCAAGAAATACCGACCCAATTTCTGCAACTTGTGCGATGATTAGGGTTGCAAAATCAGATACCCCAGGAAGAGCATTTTTAGAAGAATCTTCAGATTTAATGGGTATGTTTATTGTCGAAGGTGCGATGATTAAGCATGCCAAAGATATAGCAAATATCAAAGGTATTAAACAAGTAAATGATGCAATGGTTAACTTCTGTAATAAGAAGGGCGGTGCATTCAAAGTAATTCCGGCAGTCGTCTATGGTACGTTATTTACAGTCGGGTCAATGATGGGTTCAAATGCCTTTCGAAAAGCCGGCACTTGGGTAGCCGATAAACTCGGATTAGACAAATCCCAACAGCCACCTGATAACCACAAAACTCCAGATGGAAAAACAAAGTATTATTTCGGATAGATAAAAAGTAAAAAACAAAGTAGTAACAAAAATGTCATCAAACTATATTTCAGAATCAATATCATTAGTAAGAAACCTTAAGAAAGCCGCAAATGGCGACAAATTTGCAACTTTCAACGCATTAGGTAATGTTGTTAAGGTTACTAATAAATTGGCTAAAATTGACAATAGTTGGGGTGATGCAGCAAAGGGTGTTGTTGATTCTTTCACTAAGGCTTCTGAAAACAGCGATTCTTTGAAAACAATGGGCATGATTGCTGATGTTGCAAAACAAGGCGATGAAATGGGTATGTGCAGATCTGCTGTTCAAATTTTCCAATCTTCATCTCCAATGAGAAAAGCAATTGAAGAAACAATGGGTTGGACAGCAAAATTTACTGCAAAACACGTTATGTTACACACTTTGCCTGAATTTGTTAAAAATACAAAATCTTTAAATAACGTTGCTACAAAAGTTGGCGACTTTGCTAAAAATACAAAAGGTATGGGACAATTACCTGCAGTAATCACTGGTATCGGATACTCTTTAGCAACAATTTATGGTCCAAAATATGCTAGAAAATTAGGCGGTTGGGTTTCTGATAAATTAGGTATCAAACCTTACGAAGACGAAAAGAAAGCATAATTTTTAAGATTTAACATTTTACCCCATTTGATTTATAATATTGTCGAGGAATAGTTGTAAATCATGAAAAAACTGGGAGTATTAATAGCATTATTCTGTTTGTTTGTGTTTGTTCAACCTGCACATGCGATTAAAATTGGCTTAATTACAAGCGTTGATTCGTTGCGTGTTGGTGCTTCAACTTATGCTCCCATAATTAATTCGCACACAAATAGAACAATTTATACTCTTAGTCCTATGAGAAACTACGAGTTTAAGGCTTATGACAATAATATATTAATAAAAGTTAGTGGAAAATATTATAGTTTAGATACCGATGAAATTGCTATCAGACCTGAAAGTAATGGGTTTGTAAGTGCTAAAAATCGTTGGTATCGTGGAATTTTTATAATCAAAAACCGAAATGGTGCATTAACTCTGATAAATAAACTTGATATAGAATCTTATATTCAAGGGGTTGTTCCGGCAGAAATGCCCTCAAGTTGGGCTTACGAGGCTCATAAAGCACAGGCGATTGCTGCAAGAAGTTATGCTTTGGCAAACTTAGGAAAACGTGGGGCTTATGGTTATGACTTGAAGGATACTCCAGAGGATCAAGCATACAATGGTGCTTCAGCAGAAACCAAACAAACTAATCAAGCCGTTGCTGATTCTTACGGAATTGTATTAATTTATGATTTAAAAATTATCCCTGCTTATTATTCTGCATCTGCAGGCGGTCAATCAAAGACTTGGGAAAGAGATTTACCATACATTCGTTCTGTTCCGTCATACGATGGTAATGTAAAACGTAATGGGCATGGTGTTGGCATGTCGCAACATGGGGCTAATAATTTGGCAAAACAAGGGTATAATGCTTATCAAATATTACAATATTTTTACAAAGATATACGTTTTGCTCGCATAAAACAAGATTACTATAAGTAGTTAAAATCCTTTAAATTCGGTCTTTTTAGGGTGATTGTTTATTCAAAAATGGCTTTAAACCCTTTAAATGTAAACTTTTTTAATTTTATTTCGCTTAGAAGTATTGCAAAAATTAGCCTTGCGTGTATAATAAAACTTATAAAGTTTATCAAATCTATAAAGTGAACATATTACACTTGTAAAAGATTGTTGTAGTCGACTTTTTAGACTTTTGATAATACGAAATCGTTTACAAAAATAGGAAAGGGGTTCAAAATGAACAAAGAAGATTTAGTAAAAGAAGTATCAAAAAAATTAAAAGTATCTCAAAAATCAGTATCAGATGTTATTTCTGCAACATTAGACACAATTGAAAAAACAGTTTCTAAAGGTAAAAAAGTAACTTTAGTTGGTTTCGGAACATTCGAACCTCGCAAACGTGCTGCTAGAACTGGTAGAAACCCACAAACTGGTGCAGAAATCAAAATCGCTGCTAAAACAGTTCCTGCATTCTCTGCTGGTAAAAAATTCAAAGAACTTGTAAAATAGTTTTTGATTAATAATTTTCAAGGCACGAGCATTCGCTCGTGCCTTTTGTTTTGCTTTATAAAATAAATGAATGGCGGTTTTGATTTATCAAAACCGCCAAAAAAATTGTCTGTTAAATTTCCTATCCCTAGATTTTTATTCCTCTTCATCTTCGTCAGATTTTTGTACAGGATCTGCAACTTGAATACCCATTGCTCTTAGTGATGTTCTTGCTTTTGGTGCAAGTGCAGTGTCTGCAAAGTTTTCTAAGATTGTTTGGAAGCATTCAATTGCTTCTTGTTTCATTTCTCTCTGCTTATACAAATAGCCAGCCTTGTAATAAAGTGGTGCTAAACTTGGGTCTGGAAGTAAAAGCATTTGGTTGTCCAATTTGATTTTTACTTCGATTAATTTTTGATTATCTTCTGGTGATAAAAGTGCGTGTGCGTACACTTTTTTAGTTAAATTATCAATAGTTGCAGTCATTTCTTCAATAACTTCTGGTTGCATTTTTTTAGATGATTTTTTTGCTGCAGAAGCATCCATTGTGAATGCGATTATCACAAAAATTGCTGCTAAAGTTAGTGTTAATAATTTTTTCATTACCCGTCCCCTACATTTGTGTATATATCATACAAAAAAACTTGCAATTTGACCTCAATTAAATGTATGATTATTTATATGAAAATCACACAAAAATTGTATCAAATGTTTGTACTTGGTTGTAAGGGAAATAACCTCGAAAGTGCTTTAGAAAAAGGACTTGGCGGTATTATTTTCTTTAAAGACGATATCCTCTCAATGGAGGATTTTAAAAATTTGATTAAAAATTTGGCATGCCATTCAAAAACCATGCCTTTCATGTCAATTGATCAAGAGGGCGGACGTGTAGAACGTACTGAAAACATTTGGGGCGGAAAAAGATATTTGAGTGCAAAATTTGCCTATGAAAAAGGTTTAGATTTTTTAGAAAATCAAACTCAGATGATTTCCGACGAGTTAAAAGGTTATGGAATAAATTTGAATTACGCACCTTGTTGCGATACAAATACAAATCCTGATAACCCAATTATCGGCGAACGAGCATTTTCTAGCAACCCTGATGAAGTTATTGAGGGAGCAGAGGCGGTTATAAATGTTTATCGTAAAAACGGAATTATTTCTTGTATAAAACATTTTCCTGGGCATGGTGATGCAAATTGTGATAGCCATTTAGTTTTGCCTAAGATTGATTTGTCTTTAGACGAAATGGAAAAAACTCATATAAAACCTTTTAGAATTCTTATTGATAAAGGTCTTGCTGATATTGTAATGGTTGCTCATTTGCATTGTACTTGTTTTAACAAAGAGGTTGTGCCAACTTCATTAAGTAAAAATGCGATTAATTATTTAAGAAATTTTTATGACGGCGTAATTTGTTCTGATGATATGGTTATGAAAGCATTGGATAATTACGAAAACGCATGCGAACAATCTATCAGAGCCGGTGTGAATATGTTTTTATACCGTTATTCTGACGATAAAACTATAGAAATTATTGAAAATATTGCAAAAAAAGCAGAAAACGATAAGACACTCCAACGTTGTATTGAAGTGTCTTATGATAAAATTATTAAGTTAAAACAAAAATACGGTTTATGTTAAGTTTGCCATATAAGTGTAAATAACTTTTGATGCTTGTTGAATGAAAGTTTTGCCAAGAGGTGAGTTGTAAGGTCTTTCAGCCATAATTACAACGATGTATTTTCTTCCGTCTGGCATGTATACGATACCTGCATCGCCAAGCATTGTGCCGATATCACCAGTTTTGTGTAAGAAAGTTGCACCTTTGCCAAGTCCTTGAGGGATTAATCTATCATTTTTAACGTGGCTCATGTAATCAACGATGTATTCTCTTGAGTTAATGCTTAAGAAATTAGGATTGTCTAAGTTGAAAAGCATTGTTGCCATATCGTTTGTTGTTGTGTGGTTTGTACCTTTCAAATCTGGCAACCAAGTTTGTACGTGAGTGTTTTTGATACCCCAACTTCTGATTGCAGAGTTTACTGATGTCATTGAGCCTAATTTTGCCATAAGCATGTTTGTTGCTGAGTTGTCAGAATCTTCAATCATTGTTTTTGCTAAATCGTTGATTGTAAGTTTTTTGCCATTTTGTGCGTATTGCAAATTTCCAGAACCTGAAGCCTTGTAGTAATGAGTCAAATACATTTCATCATAAATTGACAAATTGTTTGCTTCAATTGATTTGAACAAATTAATCAAAACAGGAACTTTAATTATGCTTGCTGCAGAAAAACTTTCTGAACCGTTAATATCAACATATTTACCTGTATTAAAATCCCAAACGGTAATTGCTGGGTGGATTGATGGATATTTTTGCATAAGTTCTTTCAAACTTTTTTCAAGAATAACCATTTCATCAGTTTTATAAAGAGGAGTCATTAGAGGTTTTTTAGTTTCAACCGGTGCTAATGCTCTTCTGTTTTCAAATAAAGTATTTGATAAATAATTTGTTGTTGGGAACATCAAATTGTAATAATCAACTTTGATGTCGGCATTGTTTTGTTTACCTGTTAATAGAGGCATTGAAATATCGTGAAAAGCAACAGGTAAAATGAAATATCCTATACATAATAAAAGTGAAAGTGAAATTAACCTCGCAATAGGGTTAACTTTTTTCTTCTTTACTTTCTTTGTGTGTAGAGCATTTTGAACTCTTTTTTTAGGTTGAGTTGGAACATCAACGTAAGAATATGCTCTTGGATATCCGTAATTACTGTAACTAGTTTGCTTTTTCAATGCTTGTGGCATTTTCCACATCCCCCATGTCTATTATATAATATATATTACTATTTGGGCAACAATTTGAAAATCATACATATGATGTATTTTTTGCTTGCAATTAAAATTTTTCGTGCAATAATTTAAGTACGGTCAATCTTAAGAGTAATAGTATTTTATACTTAAACCGTTGTTACACCCTTAAGTAAACAAAGAAAGTCTCACTTGAATTAATGAGTGCTCCTGAATTTAATTTTAAATATTTGAAAGAACACGCTACTGCTGGTAGTTGGCGTCGTGGATATGAGTATTACACAAAGGATATGATACTTGAATCTTACCCTGAAAAAAATTTTTATATGGGCAAGGTTAAAGGTAGTTTTCAGGACTCATATAATACAGATTTAATTTTCAAGAAAAATAAAGTAGAAGCAAGATGTAATTGTCCATTGAAAGAAGAATGGTGCAAACATGCTGTAGCCGTTGCAATCAAAGCGATTGACGAACACGCTTATGAAGATTGGTTAGAAACAAAATACGGTATTGAAGCGGATTATAGTGATGAAAACACTATGATGACAGAACCGCCAAAAGGTAATTATATCTTCCACTTTAACCCAAAAAGAAAACCAAACTTTTTCTCAATTTTGGTAATGTCAAGAACTACAGGCAAAGTTGTTAGAGCGATTGAACCTATTTTGTTGGGTTTGGTTGAGGCACAAAAAAACGACCCAACTTTTGTTTTAAATCGTTCTCAATTGGTTGAGGTTGAAGTATTCAAACAAATTTTAAAAACAGCAAGACAGGATAAAAAGGCTGGTTGGTACGATATTCCAATTCCGAAATTCGCACCAATGTTTCCATTGTTGGCTCAAGCCGACGAGGTTTTGGACGAAAAAACAAAAAATCGTATTAAATTTACAGACCAAGAATGGAGATTAGTATTATCTGTAAACACTTCTCAAGCAGGTAATATTATGCTTGAGTTATTCTGGAAACGTCCTGATAAAGATGATATTGTACCGTTTGAAGAGGTTAGATATTTCTCTCGTCAAATAAAATGGGGACGTTATAAAAATATTATTTTCCCAACAAATGTTTCAATGAATGTTGTACCTCAAAATCTTTTGAAATCTACATTTACAGATTTGAAAGATGCAGAGGGTGGTAAATTTATTTATGAAGAATTGCCAAAATTACAAGAACAAATTGACGTGGAAGTTTCTGAAACAATTAGCAAATTATTCTTAGAACAACGTCCACCAAAGAAAATTGTAACATTAGGTATAGATTACGACCAATCATTGAAAGCATCTTTGGAATTTGAATATGACGGAGTTAGAGTTCCATTCTCAAAAACTGCGGACAAAACTCCTTATGTAACAGTTAAAAGCAGAGAAAATGATATGGTTTACTGGGTTAAACGTAATATCAAACACGAATTTGAATCGTACCAAATGCTTTTGGCTTGTAAATTTGTTCCAATGCAGACAAACAACCTTGCTTTAGAAAAAGAAAATGCAATCGACTTTTATAATTATTATATGAATAAAGCCGGCGACGGTTGGGTATTTGAAGAAAAAGATGATATCAGTTTCTTCAAATTAATCGAAGAACCTTTCAGAATGTGTGCAAAAATAGACTTTTCTGAAGATTCAAAAGATAGTTTTGAAATCCAATTATATGGACAAGTTGGCGAAGATGTTATCAACTTTGACGAAATTTACGAAACAATTCAAAATAACGAAAAATACAGTCGTGTAAGAAGTTTGGGCTTTGTTGAATACCCAGCAGAAGATATTTATGCGATGATGCGTTCGTTCAACTCATTTGACGCATATAGAAACGACGAAAACAAATTCTTGGTTAAAACATACCGTGCAGGTTTAGTTCAAGAACTTCAAACAAGAGGTTTTGAATTAGTTTTGAGCGACGAATTTAAAAAATTCTGGTCGCAAATTTCATCATTCTCAACTGAAGAAGATTTGACTTTACCAAAAGGTGTAAATGCAGAACTTCGTGAATACCAAATGAAAGGTTTCAGTTGGTTGTGGTTTATGTATAAATACGGTTTGAACGGTATTTTGGCTGATGATATGGGGCTTGGTAAAACTCTTCAAGCCTTGAGTTTAATTCAAAAGGCAAAAGAAGAAGACGGAAGTATGCCTGTGTTGGTAGTTTGTCCGACATCTGTTGTGTTCAACTGGGAATCAGAAATTCAAAAATTCACACCGGAATTGACTTGTTTGAAACTTTCAGGGGTAGATAGAAAAAATCTTTTTGATAAAATTCCTGAATACGATATTGTAATTACAAGTTATGCATTAATTCGTCGTGATATTGAGGCTTTAAAAGATATTAAATTTAGATATATAATTCTTGATGAATCTCAAAACATTAAAAACGCAATGAGTCAAACTGCTCAATCAGTTAAAATGTTGAATGCTGACCATAAACTTGCACTTTCTGGTACTCCAATTGAAAACAGACTTGAAGAATTATGGTCTGTATTTGATTTCTTGATGCCAGGCTTCTTGTTTAATGTTGCTGAATTTAACTTTAGATACGTAAATCCAATTATGGAACGTCAAGACAAGACTGTTGAAAAACGTTTGAAAATGCAAATTTATCCATTCATTTTACGTCGTATGAAACGTGATGTTGCAAAAGACTTACCGGATAAAGTTGAAAATATTGCATACTGTGAAATGACTCCAGAACAAAAAGACTTCTATCTTGATGTATTGGATAGTACAAAAGAAGAATTGTTCAAATCTATTGAACAAAATGGTCTTGAAAAGAGCAGAATGTCAATCTTCTCAGCATTGTTGCGTTTACGTCAAATTTGTTGCCACCCTCGTTTATACGACAAGGATATGGTTAAGGGCGATATTCAATCAGGTAAGTTTGAACATTTGAAAGGAATGTTGGAACAAATTATTTCAGAAGGACACAGAGTTCTATTATTCAGCCAATTTGTTGATATGTTAGATATTATCAAAGGTTGGTTAGAACGCAGTGGTATTCCTTATGAATACTTGACTGGTAAAACAAAAGATAGACAAGGTGCAGTTGAAAGATTTAACTCATCAACAAGCATTCCAATTTTCTTAATCAGTTTGAAAGCCGGCGGTACTGGTTTGAACTTGACTGGTGCAGATTACGTTATCCACTACGACCCATGGTGGAATCCTGCAGTTGAAGACCAAGCAACAGACCGTGCTTATCGTATCGGACAAACTAAAAAAGTATTCGTATACAGAATTATTACTAAAAATACCGTTGAAGAAAAAATTCAAAAACTTAAATCAATCAAGAGAAACCTTGTTGATAGCGTAATTTCTGTAGATAGAAATATTACAAAATCGCTTACAATTGACGATATTAAAGAAATCTTCTCGGTTGATTAGAAATATAAAAATTAAAGCCCTTTTAACAACTCGTTGATGTCAATTTCTAATGCATTTGTGATGTCGAGTGCTGTTAAGAATTTATGAGAGGTTCGTTATGATATCAAAAATCCGTCATACCGCATGCCGTTGTGGTATCTATTTAAATTTAAGTAAAAGATTCCGCAATGCATTCACTAACGTTCACTTATGTGGAATGACGTATGGAGTGATTGATTTTTTGTAAAATTTAATGAAAAGCATTAATGAATTTCAACCTTGGTATAAATCATAATTTATGATATATTTTACCTAAGGTGAATTAATGAAAAACAAATTTATTTTTATCGTTTTTATAATTTTGTGTTTGAACTTTTCTGTTCAAATGTCTGCGTTTGCAGAAGATTCAGGTAAAATTGTTACTAAAAACGGAAAATATTATGT
>CAVFCO010000104.1:0-5120 GCA_963620955.1 Alistipes senegalensis
AATTCGCTTCGTTTCCCTCTCCGAAATGATTATCAATCATTTCGTCGGCAGAGTGATATGACGAATTTGAGCGAAAGGCACGAATGAAGCAAGGGCTAAAGAAAAACCCCACAAATGCGGGGGAGTTGAGCAATCAAAAGAGTTGAGGATTTACAATTCTATAATAAACTATTAATGCGGTCGTTTCATTATCTGAAACGACCGCATTTTCTCAAAAATATTAGACTTTATACCTATTTACAATCTACATACAATAAATTTTGATTTTTCTTTTGCAACAACCTTATGCGGAGTTTTTGCAGGAATCAAAAACATTTCTTCTTCTTTTAAAATGTATTCCTCTTTTTCCACATGGAACACAACTTTCCCCTTCAAAACATAAATCATCGCATCTATCGGTGAAAAATGCTCTGGCAATTCTTGATTTTTTTCAAGAGCAATCAATAAAATTTTACTCTCGTCTTCTTCCCATAAGACTTTACGTTCAAAACTTGTTGGGTTGTAATTAATCAAACTTTCTGGTTTAAATACTTCTAAATACATAATTGTTCTCCTTTTTTATGGATTATTTTCTGCATATATAAAATTTTCAATTAACAAATTGGGCAATTTTTATCGCCAAAAATACTTTATATAAATATCACTACGAGGAGATAATATTGCCAATTCCAGAAAACACAGGCAAATACACTGTACAAAGCACTTTTCAGGGTGTGGCGAATACTTATGTCTATAGTGATAAATCTGAATCTGCAATAAACAAAAATGTTGATAAATTAAATAAGTCTATCTTTGGTGATAAATCTCCGTTTGGCGTATCAGTTACGCAATCTCCTCTTGCGACTGTTCATGACAGCAACATCGATTTTGTTAACGAGGGCGGAACAAAAGCCGGTTTCGTTAAGAATTTGACTGGTTTATACGAAATGAGTTCGTATGAAGCCAGTGTAAATCTAAATCGAAATGGACGCACATATCAAGCCTTTGCAACTCTTGACGGCTCTGTCGGTGCAGGAATTAAGTTCAAAAACGGCGACAGAATTACTGGTGCATACACCTTTGGAAGTGGTGCAGAGGTTGCTTATTCAACAGACACAGGCATTACACAAACAAAAACTGGTGTTTTCTACGACCAAAACAGAAATTCTGTTGGCATGGCAGGAATTGTCAGAACTCAAGCAACTCATAACGTAAGTTTTGAGGGTGGTGCAAGTGTTGACACTAAAGGAAATTGGTCTGCATCTGTATCAACAAATATTTCTCAAAAAAATAATAACGTAAAACTAAACGCAGGTGTACAAAGTGATTTCGGTTCAAAATCAGGTTTTGTCGGTGCAATAATTACTTTTTAGATAAATTATTTTTCCAATTTCACTTTATATATGCAATAAAGATTTTTGATATTCTTATCTAATTCAAATTTCATAGTGCTTTCGCCTTGCACTAAATTAGGAATTTTTGCACAAGAATTTATATAAATATAATTATTTTTATTCGGTTCAAGATTATATTTTATAGACTCAAAATCCAAGCCAATATTGTATGTTCCGTTACTGCTATCAATAATTTTTATGTCATAATCAGTTTTTCCATCTCTCAAGTATGGCAAAGTCATAAAAAATACTTGATTTAAGAAGATTGAGCAGTCGTTTTTATGCTCTTTTACATAATTTGCAACCTCTTTAGAGTTTGAATTATAAACAGTAATTTCGTTTCTAAAATCAAAAATAAGCAACAGAGAAAGAAAACAAAGCAAACCTGTCAAAACTTTTTTGCAAATAGAACTGATTTTATTTTCTTCAAACGCAATCCAACAAGCCGAAATTAAGCATACATACAAGAAGTAGTAGTGCCAAAAATCGCCTGAATAAGTTATCTTAAACAGTGTCAAAATTGATGCAAAAACAAAAATTACGTATGCAAAAACTCGTTTGTCTTTGAACAAGCAAACGCAAAATCCAATTGCAAAAACTAACAGTAAAATTGCGTTAATTAAAGGATTTAGCAAGACAAAAGTTGATAACATTGTATGCAAATTAAATCCAAACATTTTTGCGACTGGAAGTTTGTCAGTGCTAAAATTCAAAACTTGGATTAATATCGTCAAAAACGTGATACCCGCAATAATTGAGCAGATTTTAAAATTCTTTTTATCTTGAGTTTTAAATAAATCCCAAAGTAAATACATGCCAAAAAGACAAGAGCATAAAAAGGCTATAATACTTGTATTCATTGCAAAAACAACTAACAATGAATACATTATTGGACATTTTAAACGATTTTTATATAATGCACAAAGTAAAAATATCAGCAAAATTCCGATAGAATAACATCTTGCAACCACTGGATAACATGCCAAAAATGGGAAAGAAAAAGTTATCAAGGCTTTTAAAAAGTTATTAAACGGTGCATATCGCCACAATACAAGGATTGAAGCAAAACAAAATCCCCAATTAAGCAATGTCATTGAATATGGATAGCCAAAATTCAATTTTGCAAATGGCATAAGCAAAATATACCAAACAAAAAAATGCCCCTCATATTTTACACTTTCAAAAATATTTCCAAAGTGCATATTTCTTGCGATTTCCCAAGCATTTGATTCGTCAAACCAAGGTTGATGAAAAATAACTCTTGCAAGAGTTATGAAAATCCAAATCAAAATACAAATCCAAAAGGTTATATTTTTCATTCTAACCCTCAAACAGACTTTGTTGAGCAGAAAATTGCTTTATTCCAAGATGTCTGTAGCCCTCTGGGGAAATTTTTCTGCCTTGCGGAGTTCTTTGCAACAAGCCAATTTGCAACAAATATGGTTCACAAACTTCTTCCAAAGTTCTAATATCTTCACCCAAAGCCGCAGCAAGAGTGTTAATTCCGACAGGACCTCCGTCGTATTTTTCAACAATCATATTCAACAAGGCTCTATCTGTTGAATCAAGTCCGTATTCATCTATTTTTAAGGCTTTTAAAGATTCTTTTGCAACTTCTTCTGTAATTTCAGAATCATATTTTACGATTGCAAAGTCGTAAACACGTTTAACCAAACGGTTTGCGATACGAGGAGTACCTCTAGAACATCTTGCGATAACTTTTGCACCGTCCTCGGTAATTTTTATATCTAAAATACTTGCTGTTCTTTTAATTACTTGAGCAAGTTCATCAAAATTGTAGAAATTCAATCGGTGAATAATTCCAAATCTATCTCTCAAAGGACCTGAAAGTTCTCCTGCTTTTGTTGTTGCACCGATTAAAGTAAATTTTGGCAACGGCAATCTCATTGTTTTTACGGTTTGAGATTTACCAGTTGTCATATCAAGATAAAAATCCTCCATTGCAGGATACAAAATTTCTTCTGCAACTTTATTCAAACGGTGAATTTCATCAATAAAAAGAATTTCACCACCCTTTAAAGACATCAAAATTCCGATAATATCTCTTGGACGCTCTAAGGCTGGAGCAGACGTAATTTTTAATTCAGACCCCATTTGTTCTGCGATAACTCCAGCAAGAGTAGTTTTTCCAAGCCCTGGAGGTCCGTAGAATAACATGTGGTCAATATTTGTTCCACGTCTTTTTGCCGCCTCAATTGAAATTTTTAATGCTTCTTTTAACTCTGTTTGCCCAATATAACTATCAAAAGATTTTGGACGAATAGAGTTTTCAAAAGTTTTGTCATATTCAATTGTTTGAGATTTTATAACAGGATTTTTCTTTAAATTTTGTTTAAAATCGTTGTCATCAGATAGAATTGTCATACTTGGATTGTAACATATAGAAGCGGGCTTTGCAAATGCAAAGCCCACTTCTATTAAACCGTACCACTACCTATCGACATGAACAGTCGTCAAATCCGTTACCATTATCTCTTGATTAAAATCACAACACCCGCAAGGATTACCTTAATGCTGCTGTGTTTCCACCCTGACATGGTTCGATATCTTACGCCATTGTAAATTAACCCGTCATCAATAATGATAATTTCATTAACAACCGCACAAGCCTCACAGTAGGCTCTGCACCTCGCTAAAGCATTCGAGTCGAGAGATCTGCTAAGTCCCCGTGGAGTACGGCTTGAATACATTTTAATTTAAACACAGTTTTTAATCAAGTTAAGTTGCAATCTTAACAAACTTAATTAAGAAAAGTATATTAAAATGTATTAATATTTTCCATGTCAGACATTCTATGTGTTAAAATAATAGAACACACATGATTAGGGATATGGTTGCAAATCATTAAAAATCCAACAACCATTTCAGTCGAAATTATTAATGAATAGATAAAGATTTATATACTACATAGTGATTAGGAGATTAAAATGGAAAAAATTATCAAACGAGATGGTGAAATAGCAGAATTTGATTCAGCAAGAATTACTGACGCTATTGAAAAAGCATCTAGTATAACTAAGGAGTTTGATGCTAAAACTGCACAACAACTTACAAGAAACGTTATTGGCATCATTAAAAACTTCGTAAGAGAAAAACAATCAAACTTGAAAGCACCGTCAGTTGAAGAAATTCAAGATATCGTTGAACAAGTTTTATTGTCATCTGAATATAAACAAACTGCAAAAGCATTCATTTTGTATCGTGAACAACACAATAAATTGAGAGATTTTGCAAACAATGCTTCAGTTGATATGACAGATGATTACTTAAAAGAAATCGACTGGAAAGTTAATGAAAACTCAAACATGGGTTACTCAATCCAAGGTTTGAACAACTACATTTCATCTAACATTTCAAAAAGTTACTGGTTAAATAAAATTTATCCAGATAATATCAAAGATGCTCACTTAAAAGGTGATATTCATATTCACGATTTGAACATTCTTGCTTCATATTGTGTTGGTTGGGACTTGAAAGACTTACTTTTAGAAGGTTTCAAAGGGGTTGAAGGTAAAGTTCAATCTGCTCCGGCAAAACACTTTAGAACAGCATTAGGTCAAATCGTAAACTTTATGTATACACTTCAAGGTGAAGCCGCTGGTGCTCAAGCATTCTCAAACTTTGATACATTGCTTGCACCATTCATCAGATATGACAAATTGAATTACGATCAAGTTCACCAAGCAATGCAAGAATTTGTATTTAATATGAACGTTCCAACTCGTG
>CAVFCO010000105.1:0-4011 GCA_963620955.1 Alistipes senegalensis
ATAGTAACTTTATCTTCAGTTGTAAGTCCAACTTTACCGGCTTCAGGATTCATAACCTCAATTTCTATACGGTTTCTACCCTCTTGAATACCGTCAGTTCCCATAAGAACAAACATTCCCTCTTGTCCTAAGCGGAAACTTACAGGATTTGCTTCAGAAACATCTGTTCCTAAAAGTTCTTTGCCTTGAGTTATAAATTTAACTTTTTCGGCAGTATAAGTTACATCATTGATTTTTACGTAATTAAATCCGCTGATAAACCCTGGTCCAAGGACGTTTTTTAGAACGAAAGTAATTTTATCGTCCTCTTTTTTTAGCGAACCGCTTTTGTAAAGCCTCTTAATTAAAAACTCTGGTACAACTGCCATAAATCTTCTCCTTACTTATCTAAACAATTGGTAATGGTAATCATCACCTATCTCTAGTATAACATTTTTTGCTTCATTTTTAAAGTCCCATTGTGTTGGAATATGTTTTTCTCTTTGCCATACAACAATATCAAGAGTGTTGTGTTCCTTTAAGAACGAAGAAATCAAGTAAAATTTGTCTTGAACATTCGCACGTTTAATATATCGCCCAATTTTGTAACCGTTCAAGAAAATTGTCGCACGTCTATATGGAAAATCTTTTAGTGATAAATATTTTGCAAAAGTGTGATTTTCTTTAAATTCCACATCAAAATTTGTTGAAATCTTCAATAAATATGGAGAATCACTTTCTCTAAACGAACCTTTTTGAAGTGAAAGTTTTTCATCGACTGAGAATTTTATACCCATTTCAGGCTTAGTAACAAATGTAACTAATCCTCTAGGGAAATTCGTATCCCCCGAAAAGCCCTTGTCAAAACCAAGATTTTCAACTAAAATAGTTAGTTCATTTATTTTTTTGTTTAAGATTTTTTTATTCAAAGAAATTTGAATGGTTTCAGAAATTTGTTGAAGTTTTTCTATTTTATAACTATTTCTGCTCAAAACCTCTTTGCCATTGATATATACAGCAAACAAATGTCTTGCTGAAAGAGTCAATTCTTCAATTGTATCTGGGATTTGTGCTTTGTACCAAACAAATTCATCGTATGCTTTACAAGAGAGTGAATCCGTTTCACCGTCTATCTTTCGCCAAGATGAATAATCATAATCCGAGTCGATTTCGTTGGCACAAAAACTTACTTGATGATTTTTGTATTTTACAGGTTTTTCAAACTTTTCAACCTTGTAAGGCTTTTGTGAGAAGCCATTTTTTAGGTCAAGATATGCAACTTCTCTTGTTGAAGATAGTCCAATAATACCGTTTGAATACATCATATCTGCATTAAAGATAATTTTGTTGTTCAAAACCCAAGTTTTATCGGCAAGTTGCTTATTTATAAATACAAATTCTGTCTTTTTACCGTTTTCTTCAAAAATAATACGTTCATAGTTCTTTTTATCAGCGGAAATCAAGGTATTTCTACCTTTTACCTTGATGTGAGAACCGTTTCCAGATAAGAAAAAGACATATTCATGGTTGTCGTCTTTCAATCTTGTGAAAATTTCTGTATCTGAAAATTCAATTTCACATGCCAGTAATTTCAAGTTTTTAGGACAAATTTTCATATCAAAAGGTTTCAAAAATGCCTTAAAACCGTCAGGAAGTTCAATTTTTTTACTATCTTCTGAAAAATTCCTCAAAAATAGCCATTGACAATCATTTTCATTATCTTGTCGAAGTTTTGCATAAATATTTTCTTCGCAAAAATCGTAATCAAGAGGGTCTGTATTTGTTAACCCAAAGGAATTTAGAAAATAATTTATTTCTTTAGCCTTGAAGTAATTTGGTTGTAATTCGCCAAATTCATCAATTGGTGCGGTAAACTCATAACTTGTATAAACCTCATCGCAAGCATAATTATCCCAAGATGTTCCACCACAACCCATATAGTGATTAAAAAGTGTAACCCCTTGTGAAATAGCAGTTTTAGTCATAATGTTGATATGTTCATCACCCAAAGCCTTACGGATATGCTCATAACCAGAGCCGTCCCACTTGTCAAACCAACCTGCTTGCATTTCAGCGATGAATGACGGAGCATCTTCTTTGCATGCAAAAACATCTTCAACGTTGTCTAAAACGTCAAAACAGAAATTATCCTGTTTCCAATTTTGGTTTGGATTGATGTAAGGATACAAATCGCAAGCATAAATATCAACTACATCTGACCATAATCCTGAAAAATATGCATCATTATGGAATATTGGACAAGTTACACCTCTATCACGAACCATTTTGTATAGTTCTCGCATATAAGTTTCGTCCATTTCATCTGTCGCATATTCGTTTTCAATTTGGAATAAAACAACATTATCAAATTTAATTATTTTCGGAATAATTACGTCATACCATTCTTTTAGGTATTCCATATATTTTTCAGAATAATGATACTCAGTACCAATTCTATTACGTGGAATAACCTCTTTATCCTCTAAAAGCCATAAAGGGAAACCGCCTGCACTAACCTCAGCATTAATAAACGGCCCTGGACGTGCAATAACAAAAAGACCTACGTCTTTTGTGGCTTGAAGAACTTTTTCAACATCTTTAATTCCCTCAAAATCGTATTCGTGAGGTTTTGAACTATGATATTGCCAGTAAAAATAAATATCTACAGCATTATAACCTGCGGCTTTCATTTTCAAAAAACGGTCTTTGGCAAGTTCCACCCCAGGAGTTCTGAAATAATGGAACGCTCCGCTTTTTAAAAATACTCTTTTACCATCAATAATTAAAGAATGCTTGTCGAATTTTATATCCATTTTATTATTTTGAACTATTTTTGAAAAATAATCAATACAAATCACAAAAAATAGTGTATTTTAAGTATATTTGATGTAAAATCAACTTATGAATTTCACAACAGAAGAATTGATTTTTGTAACAAACGCAAAAGTCTTAAAAAATAATACACACGGCAGAAGTTTCTCTATTTCGACCGATACAAGAACAATAAATTCGCAAAATGTTTATATTGGACTAAAGGGCGAAAATTTTGACGGTGAAAACTTTATTCCAAAAGCAGTTGAAGCAGGTGCAAAAGCATACTTTACAACAACAGGAATAGTTTTAGACAACGCAGACCTTGTTTTACAAGTGCAAAGTCCTATTATCGCATATTTGCAACTTGCAAAATTATGCCTAAACAAAATTTCACCAAAAGTTATTGCACTTACTGGAAGTTCAGGCAAAACAACTACAAAAGAAATGGTTACAAGTGTTTGCCGTCAACAGTTCAGAACTTTTTCAACTCCTCTAAACCACAATAACGAAGTTGGTTTTTGCCAAACAATTTTATCTATGCCACAAGATACTCAAATTTTAATTCTTGAAATGGGTATGAGAGGTTTGGGTGAAATCGAATTATTATCAAAATATTCAAACCCAGATATAACAATTATTACAAACGTTGGAACATCTCATATTGGACGTTTAGGTAGCAGAGAAAATATTGCCAAAGCAAAATGTGAAATTTGCAAATATCAAAAACACGACGGTTGTTTTATCGCAAATGACTGCGATTTAATTAAAAAAACAGTAGAATTTAACGGAGAAAAGGTGTATTTTTCAATAAATAACGTTGAATTTGAAGAAAAAACTATCGGAAAAACAAAATTCAAATACAAAGATGAAGAATATCAATTAAATATTGAGGGTGATTATAACGTTGAAAACGCTCTTGCTGCAATCGAAGCAGGCTTACATTTAGGCATTTCACCTGAAAAAATTAATGATGGTTTAAAGATTTACGCACCAATTGAAAAACGTTGGCAGATTGAAAACGTTAACGGCTACAAAGTTATAAACGATGCTTACAACGCAAACCCTGACTCAATGAAAGCGGCTCTTTCAACAGTTTTAGAACTTTATCCTGAGTCTGTTTTAGTTTTGGGAAATATGGGTGAACTTGGTCAAGACGAAGATTTTTACCACGAACAAATAGGTCAATTTATTCTTGATAAACTAAACGAAAATAATCAT
>CAVFCO010000105.1:4021-10999 GCA_963620955.1 Alistipes senegalensis
AATGAAATTTGATAAAATCTTCACAGGATTAAAAGGAGAAAACTTATGATAATGGCAACAATAGCATTTATTTTAGGCTTAATTTTATGCCTATTATTTGGAGTTCCATATATCGATTTTTTAAGAAAAAGAACAATCGGACAATACGTCCTTGAACTTGCACCAGAAGCACATAAGAAAAAACAAGGCACACCAACTACAGGCGGTGTTTTTATCGTAGGTGCAATTATTCTTGCGTCAATTATTGCTCTTGCATTGGCTCAACAACTTAACTCTTTTGGATTTATTATCCTAATCACTTTGTTTTTCTACACTCTTGCAGGATTTCAAGATGATTATTTAAAAATAAAAGGCAAAGAAAACCAAGGTTTAACTCCAAGAGGAAAATTGGTTAGACAAATCGTAATCGCTTTATTACCAGCAATTTTTATGCCTCTTTGCGGAGAACATTTCACAAGAATTTCATTTGCATATCACTACATTGATTTAATGTGGTTTTACCCAATATTTGCAGTATTCATCATCATTGGAGCATCTAACGCATTCAATTTAACTGACGGACTTGACGGTTTGGCATCTAGTTGCGGTGTTCCAGTATTTTTGGCTTGTGCAATTATTGCAGGAATCAATGGATATACAGCAGTTTCTATCATCGCATCTGCAACAGCAGGGGCTTTGGTAGGATTTTTGAAATACAACAAAGCGAAAGCACAAGTATTTATGGGCGACACAGGTTCTTTGGCAATCGGTGGTTTGCTTGGAACACTTGCTATTATGGCAAAATTCGAACTTATGCTTATAATAATCGCAATGGTATTCATCTGCGAAACTTTATCTGTAATCATTCAAGTTACAAGTTTCAAATTAACTGGCAAAAGAGTTTTCAAAATGGCACCAATTCATCACCACTTTGAACTTCTTGGCTGGAGTGAAAACCGTATCGTAATTACATTTGCAACTGTTTCAACAATCTTCAGTATAATCGCAGTTGCACTATCTTATCTATATTTTAAAGGATTAATTTAATGAAAAAAAATTGGTTTGAAAAAAAAGTTTTAATACTTGGTTTATCTAAAAGCGGTATTGCTGCTGCAAAATACTTGAGCAGTAAGTGTGCAAACGTATATATTACTGAAAGTAGAGAAGAAAAACCAGAAGATAAAGCATTGTTAGATGAATTAAAATCGCTTGATATTCAAGTTGAAATGGGCGGACATTCTGACGAATTTATCAAAGACAGTTACCTTGCGGTTACAAGCCCTGGAATTCCTCCTCACAATGAACTTTTCAAACGTGTAAAAGAGGCGAACGTTCCTATTATTTCTGAAATCGAACTTGCATTTTCTGAAAGCAGAAAACCATTTATTGCAATCACAGGAACAAACGGAAAAACAACAACAACCGCTCTTACAGCACACATTTTGAGCGAAGAATATAAAGCAGAACCTTGTGGAAATTATGGTGTTCCACCTTGTTCATTACTTGATGATGAAGATTTTGATTATTTTGTTTGCGAAGTTAGTTCATTCCAACTTGAAACAAGCAATTCATTCCAACCTCAAATCGCTTGCTGGACAAACTTTACACCAGACCATATTGATTGGCATCAAGGATTAGAAAATTACTTTAACGCAAAAGCAAAAATCTTTAAACAACCTCAATTACCTGCATTTGCAGTATTTAATGGGGCTGATGAAAAATTGTTAGAATTTTCTAAAAATTGCAAATCGAATGTATTTTTATTCGACAAAAAAGTAGATGACAATTGTTGCTACATCGAAAATGATAAAATTTATTTTTGCCGTAAAAAGAAAACAGAAGAAATCATTTCACTTTCAGAATGCCCTCTAATCGGACATCATAACTACCAAAACGTAATGTGTTCAATTATTGTAGCAAAAATCGAAGGTATCTCAAATGAAGACATCAAAAAAGCGATAATGTCATTTAAAGTTCCGGAACACAGATTGGAATACGTTGCAAAAGTTGGTAATACTGAATTTTACAACGATTCAAAAGCAACAAACCCAGAATCAGCAATCGTTGCAATTAATTCATTCAACGACAAAAACGTAGTTTTAATTGCTGGTGGACGTGATAAAAACACAGATTTAAAAGAATTTTGCGACTCAATTAATAAACACATCAAAACAGTTATTTTAATTGGCGAAGCAGGAAAACGTTTTGAAGAAAATTTAAAACAAAACGGATTTGAAAATATAATTTTCGAAAAAACAATGCAAAGTGCGATAGACAAAGGCTTGTCATCAAATCCTGATGTAGTCTTGTTATCACCAGCATGTGCAAGTTTCGATATGTTCAGCGGTTACGAAGAACGAGGAAAAGTATTTAAAGATTATGTATTATCAAAAGTATAATCCAAAAAGAGAAGAACCTTTTGCTCCAAAGCAAAGCGTAATCCTAACTCCGCCAGACAAGACGGTTTTAGTTGTTGTGGCTTTTTTGGTTACTATTGGTATTATATCAATCTTTTCGGCAAGTGCTCCTAAATGTATGGAATTAGGACAAAATCCGGCAAGATTTGCTCTATTCCAAATATTTTTTCTTATAATCGGTATTTTTGGTATGAAATTTTTCATCAATTACGATTATAAAAACCTTGTCGTGTGGACAATGCCGATAACTATTGCGGTTGTCGTCTGCTTGATTTTGGTTGCATTCACACCTTTAGGGGTTACAGTAAACGAATCAAGACGTTGGTTGAATATAGGTTTTACGAACCTGCAACCGTCCGAATTTGCAAAACTTTCCGTCGTATTATTGACGGCAAGTGCTTTTTACAAAAACAGCAAAATCTTTGATAGCAACAAATTTATCTATTTTGCATCAATACTTTTCATGGTTGCTTTAATCTACAAACAACCTAACTTGAGTATGGTTATTTTGCTTTTGATGACCTCTCTAATCGTTTGGTTAAGTGCAGGTGGACCTTTAAAACTTGTTTTAACTTTGGGTGCTGCGGGTTTTGCTTTTGGTGTAACAATGATTACAACTGCCCTAAACGGATTGTCATTTTTGATTAAACCATACCAGTTAACACGTATTACAACTTGGTTAAATCCTGAACAATATGCCCTTACATCAGGTTATCAAATCATTCAAGCACTTACGGCTTTCGCTGCGGGGAATTTCTTCGGAGTTGGATTTGGCAACTCAAAACAAAAATTATACTGGCTTCCAGAATCACATACCGACTTTATTTTTGCCGTTATTGGTGAAGAATTAGGTTGGATTGGCTGTGTTTTAGTAATCGGACTATTTTGGACTTTAATTCACAGAGGATTAATCATCGCATCACGTTGTCCTGATATGTACGGAAAACTTTTGGCAGTCGGAATTACGTTCTCACTAGGTTTCCAAGCCTTTTTAAATATTTCAGTTGCAACTTCATTCTTGCCTGCAACAGGTGTTCCACTTCCTTTCATTAGTTACGGTGGTTCTTCATTTATGGTTTCGTTGTGGATGATTGGAATTTTATTAAATATTTCAAAAAAACGAGTTAAGAAAATAAGGGTAAATTCAAATGTCAGATTCCTCTAGGAAAAAATATACTTATTTCATCACAGGCGGTGGAACAGGAGGACATATCTATCCTGCAATTGCTGTGGCACAAGCACTTAGAAAAGATGAAACAACCAAAGACATTTATTACGTTGGCAATCCAAAGAATATGGAATATGGCATTGTTAAAAAACTTAGATTTAAGTTTTTGCCAATTCAAGTTTCTGGAATGCCAAGAAAAATAAGTTTTTCATTCTTAAAATGGGGAATTGAACTAGAATTAGCAAACTGGAGAGCCTTGTATTACTTATGGAGATTTAAACCGAATGCAATTTTAGGCACTGGCGGATATGTTTCTGCACCAACTTTGTTTGCTTCAAATATTTCAAAAACTCCGTATATGATTCACGATTGCGACGCACAACCTGGAATTGTTTCAAAGTTTGTTGCACCTATGGCAAAAACAGTTTCTTTGGCATTTGAAGATTCTGCACACAATATAAAAGCCCAAAACATTCATATTAACGGTAATCCAATCCGTGAAGAGTTTAAAACAATCACAAAAGAAGAAGCAAGAGAACGTTTGGAACTTGAAAACAAAACTACAATCTGCATTATGGGTGGTTCGCAAGGTGCAAAATCAATTGACAATGCTACTGTAGAAATTTTAAAAGAAATTTTTGAAAAATATGATGTTCAAATTATTTTCCAAACAGGTGCAAAACACTATGAAAACACAGTTGCACGCTTGAAAGAAATTTATCCGGAATTTGAACAAAACAAAAAATTGATTATAAAACCTTATTTTGATGATATGGTTACAGTTTTAAAAGCCACTGATATTGCGGTTTCAAGGGCAGGTTCATTAAGTTTGTCAGAAATTTGTGCATGCTCAATTGCACCTATTTTAATTCCATATCCGTATGCTGCGGCTGACCACCAACGCAAAAATGCAAAATCACTTTTGAACAAAAATGCATGTTTGTATTTGGAAGATTCTGACACAAATCCGCAAAATTTAATGGAAAAATTGGAAGAATTACTTAAAAATCCTCAAAAATTGCAAGAAATTCAACAAAATACAACAAATTTAGCAAAACTTGATGCGACAGAAAAAATCGTAGAACAATTGAAAAAAGTAGCAGAAAATGACTAAAAATTACGAAAAAGCGATAGAATTATTAACTTCTCAAGGCAAATTTTACATAAACCTTGGACTTGATAGAATTTCTGCGATTTTAGATTTAATGGGAAATCCTCAACGCAAATTAAAATGTATTCACGTTGCAGGAACAAATGGGAAAGGCTCTGTTTGTGCAATTATTAGTACAGTTTTGAGAGAAGCAGGCTTTAAAACAGGCTTATTTACAAGCCCTCACCTTTTTAGATACACGGAAAGAATTCAAATTGACGGAAAAGAGATTAGTGAAGAAGTTTTTGCAGAAAAAATCTTTAAAATTCAAGAACTTTCTGAAAAAAACAATATTCATTTAACAGAATTTGAAATTTTGACTGCGGTAATGTTTGAATATTTTGCAGAAAACAATGTTGATTTTGCAGTTGTAGAAGTTGGTTTGGGTGGAAAATACGATTCTACAAATGTTATAGAAAACCCTGTTTGCTCTGTGATAACAACACTTGACTTAGACCACACTGAACGTCTTGGAGATACAATTGAAAAAATTGCTGAAGAAAAAGCAGGGATTATCAAAAAAGACTGTCCAGTCGTGATAAACAAGAATAATAGAGGTTTTGAGGTGATAAAATCTCATACCGAGGATGACCAATTGTTTGTTGCAAGCAATTTAATGCTTGGCGAAATGAGTCTAAAAGGCATTCACCAACAAGAAAACCTTAATCTTGCACTAAGTGCAGTACTTTTGGCTGTTCCTGATATAAAAATTACAACAATTCAAAGTGCGTTAAAACATGTCGTTCATCACGGAAGATTTGAATATTTTGAGAAGAAAAAACTTTTAGTCGACGGTGCTCATAATCCAAATGGAATCAAGGCTTTAAGACAAAATTTGGACGCATATTTTAAAGATTATAAACTAAGATTTATTTTTGGTTGCCTTAAAAATAAAGATTATCCACAAATGATAAAACTTTTGTTCAAAGAAAATGACGAAATTTACTTCAACCATTTTAACCACCAAAACTCTGCAACTTTTGAGGAATTATCAAAAGTTTGTGATTATCCGGCAAAAGAATATACAGGAGAATTACCTGATTTTGACGGAATTACAGTTGTTTGCGGTTCTTTGTATATGATTGCAGATGTTGTCAAAAATTTTGGTGTTAAATTGTAGACATTACTTGCAAGAAGTGTTTGTTGTCCAATCAAGAACTTTTTTGTTAGGACAAGTCTTGCCGTCAGAGGTTTTTAAGTAATCCATGTTGCCCATTTCAACAACCCACGCCGTTGCGTAGAAACCATAGGTGTCTTTTAACGTAGGACTATTGTTGCCATTACCAGTCCCCGTATTATCCGGAAAAACACCTTGGTCAGTAATAACAAAAGAGAATCTGTCATAACCAAATAAATTTTTGCCCTTATTTGAGCCATCAATATCAACATCTATACGACCATCTAAAGTTAAATTTGGGTAGGCATGACAATCATCACCACCATCAAATGAATAGAAAATTATTTCAGAACCATCTGCTAAGGCATAGAAATCTTCTGTTTTTTTGGATATTTTTAAAAACTCTGCAATACGTTCCATCATTTTATCATCACATTCAAGGCCAGTGTCAGAACACCATTCTTCTACAGGTCCATAAACCGCAGTTGCACGACCTACAGCATCATCTAGGTTTTGTAGGAGTTTTTTAACTTTAGCGACTTTTTCTTTTTCACCAGTTGAACTATTTAAGTTTGGCAATGTCAATGCTGACACAATACCGATAATACCCATTACAATAAGGGTTTCTGCAAGTGTGAATGCTATGGCTTTTTTCACATTCGTCATTCCGCATAAGTGAAACGCATTGCGGAATCTTTTTGTTATGTCTTGAAAGATACCGCAATTCACTTCGTTCATGCGGTATGACGCAATATATGTTTTATTCGGCAGAGTGGCATGACGGCAAATAGTCATGCCGTATTTATTACGGCATCTTTTTATATTTTTAAGATTCCGCAACGAGTACGGAATGACATCACAAACAAAAGATTTTATAATACCAAAACCGCTATTAATACTAGGTTTTAGCCCCCCCCGCAGTGTAACTTAATTATATCGCTAATCTTAGACATATTTTTCCTCCGCTTTTTCTCAGTATAAACTATTTTTTGTAGATTTTCAAGTAGTATTTTGAGATTTTTTGTTTTTAAAATTTGTTAGGTTGAAAAAACATCATTTACGTCATACCGCATAAGTGAACGTTAGAGAACGCATTGCGGTATCTTTAATTATATTTTTAAGATACCGCAACGAAGTGCGGGATGAC
>CAVFCO010000106.1:0-3154 GCA_963620955.1 Alistipes senegalensis
ACAATATGAACAATGCTCTGCAACGACTAAGTACAGGCTACCGCATAAATTCTTCCAAAGATGATGCGGCAGGTCTTGCTATATCAACGAACCTTGATTATAAGACATCAAGTTATAAGGTCGCAAAGAATAATACACAAATGGGTCAATCAATGTTAGAAACTGCGAGTGGCTCACTTTCTAATATAAAAAACATGTTGCAACGCATGCGAGATTTAGCTGAGCAATCAGCGAATGGCACTTATGGTGAAGATGAACGAAAAGCTATGCAAACAGAAGTTGACGCACTAACAGACGAAATCTTCCGTATCAAAAACACAACAGAATTCAACGGACGAAAAATCCTCGGCGAAGAAGAGAAACCAGTATTAAGTTCAGTCCCAACAATTTCAATGAGTGAAATTAACTCAATAGAAGATTTATCGAATCTTGATAAAGGCGAAATTATTGGAATATCAAATGCTGAAGAATTTAGAAATCTATCAAAACTATTAAATACTGATGAATCGTTATCCACGGGGCGAACTTTTGTTTTGACAGATGATATTGACTTAAATAATTTGGAATTTGACCCAATACATAAATTTACAGGTACATTTGATGGTAATAATTATTTTATATCAAATTTAAAAATTGATAGCACTATACATTATCTTGGGTTATTTTGCAACGTAGATTATGCTACTATAAAGAATCTTAACTTAGAAAATGTTGATATAAAGGGCTCTCAATATTACCAAACTATAAGTGCTTTGGTAGGATCTTCTTCTAATAGCCATATAATTAATTGTTCTGTTAGTGGAACAATTGATTGTAGAAATTCAGGTAAAGCAGGTGGATTGATAGGTATAATGTATCCTTCTACCATTATAGATTGTAAATCAACAGTTAAAATATTAGGAGATGCTACAAAAAATGGTGCATTTATTGGGCAAAGTTCCGCTTTAAATGCAAAATGTCTTGGTAATGAATATAATCCAAATGTTAATGAACAATTAAATCCAATTGGTTCTGGAAGTACTAGTTTTTCTGACGAACAACTAAAAGCAAATGAAAATTTAGTGGTTGATAGTCAATCGAATGTGTCAAAAATAACAAGTTTGCAGGTTGGTATTAACAACAATAAAAATTCTGTGATAGATGTAGATACAGGATTTAGTATCGGTAATTTTAATGTTTCTTTAAAAAATGATGATACTTCGCGAAAATCACTAGATAAAATTGACAAAATGATAGCGAAGGTTACGAACAAAATGACAGAGATTGGCGCGGTTCAGAATAGACTTGAAAGTTCTATGGAGTTTCAAGATACGCATATTACTGCGCTTACGGCATCAAATTCTTTGATAAAAGACGCTGATATAGCAGAAGAAAGCAGTAATTATATCAGAAGTCAGATACTTCAACAAACGACATCGACCCTTCTTGCGACCGCCAACCAAGCCCCAAGTATTGCCCTACAGTTAATATGATGGTGAGCGGATTTTAGACTCTGTCGAGCAAAATAATTGATAATTGTTTTGTGGGTGGTGTTGCGGTATCTTTTATCATGCCATAAATTATCAATTCAAAAAGCATGCTGAGCAGTGGTTTTGCGAAATTGTTTTAAATTCTGGAACTTTTCTGTTGCAAAGATTTGGAATATTAAATTTACAACGACTGTGGAATCTGCAACCTGAGATTTCGTCCATGATTGATGGTGGGTGTCCGTTAATTACGGCAAGTTTTTGAGTGTTGTTTTCTGGTAAAGATTTTAATAAACCAATCGAATAAGGGTGGTTTGTGTGTCTGAAGAACTCATCTGTCGGTGCGTTTTCAACGATTTTCCCTGAATACATAACAGAAACTTCGTCGCAATACTGACTTACTAATGCTAAGTCATGAGTAATTAATATAATAGATGTTCCAAAATTCTTTTTGATATCAGACAAAAGTTTCATGATTTGAGCCTGAATAGTTACGTCAAGTGCTGTTGTCGGTTCATCTGCAATAATCAATTCCGCATTGCATGCCAAAGCCATAGCAATGATTGCACGTTGCTTCATGCCACCTGAGAATTCATGAGGGTATTGATTAAATCGCTCTTTTGCTGATGGAATTTGGACAAGTTCCAAGGATTCAATCGCTTTTTGCATGGCATCTTTGCCCCTCAAATTTTGATGTAACTTGATAACTTCTAAAAGTTGATTTCCAACTGTGTAAAGTGGATTTAGAGAAGTCATGGGATCTTGAGGTATCAATGCGATTTGTGAACCTCTGATTTTTCTTAATTGATTTTGATTTAAGGTTAGTAAGTCTTTCCCCTTAAAGAAAATTTGACCACTTTTAATGCTTGCAGTTTTAGGTAATAGTTGCAAAACACTCATTGCAGTCATGGATTTGCCACAACCTGATTCCCCAACAAGAGCATGCATTTGTCCTTCTTCAACAGAGAATGACACATCAAAAAGGGCTTGTCTAAAGCCTTTCTCGGTATTAAAACCCATATTTAAGTTTTCAGCGGATAAAATTTTCATAATCTTATATATATTATTATACATGTATTAAATAAATACAATATGCATGCTTGGATAAAATAAAAAGCATGAAGAATAACCCCATGCTTTTTCACTATATATATTATATATAAATAACATGTATATATCTATAATACGTTTTTGCCTAAGTTTGTTTTAGCTCTATTTAACTCACGAATTCTCTTTTCGTTAGCACGAACTTGTTTTTTCATGTTTCGACGTTGGTCTTTTACATATTTGTATTGGTTATCAATTTCCGCATATTTTGCTTTGCATGTGTTTTGTTCGTTTCTGATATTGTCCAATGCTGTGTCAATCTTAGAAATAGCAGATTGCAATTCTACATTGCCAGTTTTAACGTTTGAACTTTGTTCCACAATACCTTGAGAACCACTACTACTGTAAGTAGAAGTAGATTTTACAGTTGGTGATGAAGGTACAGAATATGCTGTATCATCAAAGTTTAACGGCGTAAAAGCATTGCCGTCAGCAAAAGCACATGCCGATGTTAAAAGCATGCTTGCTGTAATTAATAAACATGTATTCTTAAATGTCATGAATTATCTCCTTATATATTTATAATTATCTATAATAAAACATATTAGTTTATTAGTCTAAAAAAAGAAAATCGTTAATAT
>CAVFCO010000107.1:0-12794 GCA_963620955.1 Alistipes senegalensis
CTTCTGCATTATAACGAAGTTCAAAACCGTCTGCAAAAGATTTTATAGTAGAATCAACTATTTGTTCAATAGCAGTTTGTTTATCTTTTTTCAAAATTTTCTCCTTTTGATATATTTTATACTAAAAGAATTAATTAAGACAAAAATATGATATTTTGTTACAAAAATAACAAAAAAGAGCGGAGCCGTTAAACGGCTCCGCTCTTTTTTGTTATTTGTTTTTCGTATGTTATTTATGATCAAACATTTGTTTAATACCGTCAACTGAACTTAAGATACCAGTTGCTTCATAAGGCATATAAACAACTTTGTTGTCTTGACCGCTTGTGATTCCTTTTAATGTTTCTAAGTATTTCATCGCAATTAAGTATTGGTCTGGTTTACCTTTTTCGCCGATTGCGTCGATAATCATTTCGATTGCTTGTTTTTCACCTTCTGCTTCCAAAACTCTTGCTTTTGCAATACCGTCTGCTCTAAGGATTGATGCTTGTTTTTCACCCTCTGCTTTATTAATAGCGGCTTCTTTTTCACCTTGTGCTTTTAAAATTGCAGATTGTTTTTGACCTTCTGATTCAAGGATTACAGCACGTTTTTCACGTTCTGCTTTCATTTGTTTTTCCATTGCATTTTGAATATCTGCAGGTGGGTTAATATCTTGTAATTCTACACGGTTAACTTTTACACCCCATTTGTTAGTTGCTTCGTCTAAGATTTCTCTTAATTCGTGGTTGATTTTATCACGAGAAATAAGAGTTTCATCTAAATCCAATTGGCCAACAAGTTGACGTAAGTTTGTTTGTGTAAGTTTTTCGATTGCATCAATTAGGTTTGTAATTTCGTAAACTGCTGATTTTGAATCAACAATTTGGAAGTACAATAAAGCATTAATACTGATTGTTACGTTATCTTTTGTAATTACATTTTGTCTTGGAAAATCATAAACTGTTTCACGTTTATCGATTTTTGTCATAATTTTTGTATATGAATAAGTTTGACCGTCGATACCTTTTTGTGAAATCTTCCAAGTAATTCCGCAAGGAGTATCTACGAATGGGATAATGAAGTTCAAACCTGGAGTAAGAGTTCTGTTGTATTTACCCCAACGTTCAATGATAACTTCTTCCATTTGTTGTACAATGACAACCCCTTTAATTACATAAACTACTGCTAAAACAAGTAGCATTATTAACCACATAATTTTCTCCTTATTTCTTATTTCTTTTTAACGTACATTACTAAACTTTGGTTTTTAACAATTTCAACTTCTGAATTTTCTTCAAAAACTTCATCGTCCATTGAACGTGCTTCCCAACGTTCGCCATATATTGAGATTGCACCAGAATTTTTATCAATTCTTTTTAAAACTTTTGCAACTTTTCCAATATATTTTCCGTCGATACCAGTTTCGTCTTCCTTAGAAGTTTTTTGATATTTTGCCAAAAATGGTCTGAATATTAATAACGACAACACTGACATTACTGTAAATGTAATTGCCAAAACTGTTGTTGAAGTTGTCCATACCGCAACAATTGCAGTAATGAATGCACCGATTGACATACTCAAAAAGAATGTAAATGGCACAAAAATTTCAGTTATTAATAGTACCAATCCAACGCACAAGCATAATTGCCATACTGTCATTGAATTATTCTCCTATAATTTCGTTCATTGCATCAACCATAGCATCAATGTCGATACCATGAACTTTAGCACCTGCTTCTAAGTTTTCAAAGTGTGCAGCAGCACAACCAATACAGCCCATGCCAAATTTTTGGAATACTTCAACTGTTTCTGGATAACTTTGTACAATATCCATAATACCCATTTCTTTTGTAATTTTTGCCATAATTTTATACTCCTTTTTAAAAAATGTTGACTTTTAAAAAATTATCATTAAACACATTATATAACAAATAAGAGAAAAGAGGAATAAGATTATGGAACAATTTTTGAAAGATTTTTTTAATGACAATTCTGTTTGCGTTGGATTATGCGATTTGAAAAGAAAAACTTTAGACATCAAACCGGAAGTTTTTGCTCAAGCAAAGATTCCACAACCAACTCCACAAGTTTATCAACAAGCATGTTACCAAGCAAAACAAACTTTTGCACAACCTCAAGCACAAGTAAAACCACAAGTGCAACCAAAACCACAAAGACAAACTTTGGCTCAAAAATTCGCAGCACAACAACAAGCCTATGCTCAACAACAAGCATATCTTGCACAACAAAGACAAAAATATGCTCAAGTTCAACAAAGTGTTGAACAAGCACAACGTCCTGTGCAACAAAAACCTGTTTACGCTGAGGCAAAACCTGTTTATGTAAATCCAAATTCTTACATTCAACAAGCACCTCAACAACAACGCCCTCAAACAAGAGTTATAGTGAATGGAAATATGAAAAAGGTCGTATCATCTGCAGTTCCTGCAAGATACATGTAGTGTTATTAGAAGAAAGGCGGATTTGCAAAGCAAATCCGCCTTTCTTACCGTATAAATCCTCAAAGAATATGAGAAAATGTCATAAAGTAATCGTTAATTACGTTCAAAAGCATTGGCATAATCCAAATTAAAATTGCTGCACCAAAAACCGGTTTGAACAGGAATGACAATTGGAATACGTTTACTTGAGGTGCAGTTTTTGAAATTACCCCAAGGATAATATCTTGCCCTAGAGTCGCCAAAAGTACTGGAGATGCAATTTGAAGCCCCATATATAAAACATTTGATGACATACTAATCAAATAATCCATGTTAACAATTTTTGTCAAAGGTACGCTTGTCGAATATATCGGAAATATTTCAAAACTTCTTTCAAATGCTTGGAACAACCAATAAGCACCACCGATTTTCAAGAAAACTACAATACCTAAAATTCCAAAAAACTTACCTAGCAAAGAAACTTGGCTTGATGTAGTTGGGTCTAAAACCATTGCTGAAGACAAACCCATTTGCATGTTAATCATATCACCGCCAGCCTCAATTGCAGCGAGGATTAGTTGAGCCATATAACCAATCATTGCACCAACAGCAAGGTTCAAGATAATCGCCAATAACAAATCTCCGTGTTCAGGCATTCCTTTTGGGTGTAAAAGCATTATAAAAATTATCGTTAGCAAAAATGCTAAACCAATTTTAACCAAACTTGGAATTTCTTTTCTGTTCAAAACAGGTGCAAATCTAACAAAACCCATCATTCTAGCAAAAATGATTATGCCAGCACTCATATTTTCAACAAACCCTGGGATTAGGGAATTCATTTGTAGGATAAAAGTTTCCATACTCTAAACTCCCTCCTTATTTGAGATTTCATTTGGAACATCAAGTGATATAACCTCAAACAAATCCGAATTTGTTTCTACAATTGTTTTGTCTTTTTTTACTGTTACATTTATTACAAAGTTTTGATTATCTACTGTTGCAGTTAATTTTGCAGAGCCTAAAGAACGAGCCTCAATGATTATAGTATCTCTAACGTTATCAATCGTTGTCATAACGTAAGAATTTACAATAGAATAATCGTTTGAAATTATCTTTTTTACAGGTTTTTTGCTGAAAATTACATAATTTTGATAAATAGGAAAATTATTTTCAGAAATAAGATATTGTTCAATTTTGTTTGCATTTTCTAAGTAATCGCTATTGACTGCCAAACCCGTATTTTGACAGCCTAATAAAATTAATGAAATTGTTAGCAAACAAATTTTTCTCATAAACTTTACCTATTATTGTTTTGTAAAATTCTTGAAGTTTCCATTAAGTCAGTTTTTGGTTGCATAACTCCTGGGGCTTTGTCATAACGTTGGAAAGTTTTTGCTTTTTGCCCTAAAGAACTTGGTTTGCCTTGAGTCATACGTTTAAAACCGTCTTTGTCAGGTTCTTTAAAATTTTCTTTCATTTCGTTAGCAAAAGGTCTTGTGTATTTGTAATAATCTGGTGGCAGAACGTAACTGTCGTTTTTAGGCACAACATTAAAAGCAAGTGCCATACCGTCAGTGAACAAGTTTGTCAAAATTCTAACAAAACCAACACCACCGATAACGATTACCATAAATACAGCCAAAATTTTTGGTGCAGCTGCAATTGTTTGCTCTTGAACTTGGGTTACGGCTTGTAAGATACCAACAACAAGACCGATACCAGCGGCTACAAGTACGCAAGGCATTGATATTGATAACATTACGACAAATCCTCTTGCCATATATTCCATTAACATTTCCATAAGCGTTTTTCCTTTTTACTAGTTATAACTTTGTACAAGCCCTTGAACAATCAATGCCCAGCCGTCAACCGCAATAAATACAAGCAGTTTGAACGGTAACGAAATGATTGTTGGTGATAACATGAACATACCTAGAGCAAGTAAGATATTTGCTACAACAAGGTCTAATACGATAAATGGCACGAACACGATAAAACCAATTTCGAAAGCAGTTTTCAATTCACTGATAATATATGCAGGTGCAACTTGCCAAATTGTTAACTCATCTGGAGTTTCAGGTCTGTCGTTTCCTGACAATTCGATAAAGAATGCCAAATCGGTTTCTCTCGTTTGTTTCAGCATAAATTCTTTTAAAGGTTTTGAACCTTGTTCAATCGCAACAATTAAGTTCTTTGTTTGTTTGTAAGGTCCTTGACCTTGTTCATAACATTGTTGGAAAACAGGTCCCATTGTATAGAATGTCAAAATCATTGATAAACCAATGATTACAATTGACGGTGGAACTGATTGAGTACCCATCGCAGTTTTTAACATTGAAAATACAATAATAAATCTCAAAAAACTTGTCATACAAGCAAAGACAAAAGGTAAAATCGAGAACATCGACATTACCAAAAGCATTTGTATAACGGGATTTATATCTTTAAAAACGTCTGCCATACTTCTTCCTTCTTACTTTTTAATTCATTCTTTGCAAATCTAAATTTGCTTTGTCTATTTCATCTAATTCAATCGCCGAACTATCGTTCATATCTAATTTTGAGATTAAAGTTGTTCTATCTAAATCGCAAGCAATCAAAAACTTTTCTTTACCTGCACGTACAATATATAATGTTTTTCTTGGAGAAAGTCCAAGTGCATCTTCAACTTTTAATAAACCTTTACGTTTTGTTGCAATAGCAGTAGATGCAAATTTTTTATAAACGAATAAAGCAAAGCAAATCAGCCCTATCATCGCCATTGTATATACTGCAAAACTTACTATATAATGTCCCATTTTTTTAACCTCTAGTCTAAATATCTTCGTCTTCTAATTCAAAGTCGCTGTAGTCGAAATCACCGTCACCGCCATCAGCCATTTGGTCTTGAGGAACTTGGTCAGGCATCATTTCGCCAACTTGTTCACCGTCAAACTCTTGTGGTGGCATTTCATCGCCCATATATTGTTCTTGAGGCATTTGTTCGCCCACCACTGGTTGTTGAGGTTGAACGTCTTGAGGTTTTGGTTCTGCAAAAATCTTATTGATTTTTACACCATATCTTTCATTTACAATAACCAATTCACCTGTAGCGATAACTTTTTCTTCTACTTTCAAAGTAATATTGTTGTTGTAAACAGAAGCGACATCAACAACAAGACCTTGTTCGATATTTTTCAATTCGCCAAGCGAAACCTTTACTTTATCAAACTCAGCACCCATTTCAACTTGAATGCTATCCCAAAGATTTTCTGGCAAATTTTGTGTCATACCTTCTTCTCCTTCACTATTATCTACAGAAATTATCAAGGCTTGATTTGGAGTAATTCTAATCTCTTTTTCGTAGCCTTTGTAGCAAATAATCATATTTTGAATATTGCTGTTATCTAATACAACAATGTCTTCAGGCTCAAGATTTTTTAAATCGCCAACGGAAAAACTTGTTGTACCAATTTTTAAATCAACTTCAACCATACTGTGGCTAAAGAATTCTAAAGAAAACTTAGAGTCTTGACATTGAACTTCTTCAGGCAAAACTAATTGACTTGGGAAAGATACAATGAACTTACCTGAAAGATTTGTTTCAGGATCTCTGACAAAAAATGTCAAATGCGTAATATCAAATTTTCTACTTTGATGTTGTCCAAGATTATTGAAAGACGACATCATAAAGTTATAAACATTATCGTTAAAAGTAGTTATCAATTTTGCTTCAAGTTCAGTAATTTTATTAATATCAAAATTCTTTTTAGCCCCCAAAGCACTTGTCAAAATTGTATTTACAGCCTTGTCGGAACATCTGATATACATTTCAGTTTGAGGGTCAATTTTAATTTTGGTTACAAAGAAACTATCTTCTTGGAATAAAAAGTTTAAATTTTTGCTGACAGAAACCAATTTAATTTCAAGATTTTTAGACAAAAAATCACAAGAAGCATTCGAAATTGGATTGGTAAAAAAGTCGCAATACCAATTGAATTGTTTGAATAATTCATCTGAAGTTGTAGTTAATGCTTCTGTCATTCCCCAAGTAATTCCCCAGTAATCATATTATTACCCGTATCTAGCATAAATGTATAAGTTAAAAGTAACATCATATATTTAGAGGATATTTTAATAATTTTTAGAAAGTTATACATCTTGCACATTTTGTTTTTTGTAATAAAATTATTCGTGTAGATAACTTCATAAAAAAGGAGAACTCAAATGAGTGAAAGAAAATTAGTAGGAACAGGCGAAATGTTCAAAAAAGCATTGGCTGGCGGTTATGCTATTGGTGCTTACAACGTAAACAACATGGAAATTCTTCAAGGTATTGCTGAAGCAGCAGAAGAAACACGTTCACCAATCATTTTACAAGTATCAGCAGGTGCAAGAAAATATGCTAATCAAACATATTTAATCAAATTAGTAGAAGCAGCATTGGCAACAACTACAGTTCCAATCGCATTACACTTAGACCACGGTGCAGACTTCGAAATTTGTAAAGCATGTATCGACGGTGGTTTCTCATCAGTTATGATTGATGGTTCAAGATTCCCATTCGAAGAAAATGTTGCAGTAACTAAAAAAGTTGTTGAATACGCTCACGAAAGAGGAGTTTCTGTAGAAGCAGAACTTGGTAAATTAGCAGGTGTTGAAGATGACGTTAAAGTTTCTGACAAAGATGCTAAATATACAAACGTTAAAGAAGCAGTTGAATTCGTAAAACAAACTGGTTGTGATTCATTAGCAATCGCTATTGGTACATCACACGGTGCTTACAAATTTAAAGGTGAAGCAAAATTAGACTTCGACAGATTGAAAGAAATCAAAGACGCATTGGCTGAAGCAGGTTACCCTGATTACCCAATTGTTCTTCACGGTTCATCATCAGTACCAAAAGAATTCGTTGAAAAATGTAACAAATTCGGTGGTAACTTACCAGATGCACAAGGTGTTCCAGAAGATATGTTAAACTACGCTTCTAAACACGGTGTTGCTAAAATTAACATCGATACAGACTTACGTTTAGCAATGACTTCAACTATCAGAGAATTCTTCATCGAACACCCTGAAAAATTCGACCCACGAGAATACATGGGACCTGGTAGAACAGCCGTTAAAGAAATGGTAATGCACAAAATGAGAGATGTATTAGGAACTGCTGGACACGCTGATGACTAATTCATAACTCAAAAGTTATAATCATTTTTAAAAAGGTTGAAGAGAGAAATCTGTTCAACCTTTTTGTTTAAAATATTTGTTGGAATAGATTGGAGAATTTTTATGATAAGTAATCTTTTATTTTTTGCAGTAACAGTTGCACTTTTTGGACTTGTCCCAGGACCTGACATTATTTTTGTCATAACTCAAGCAATTACAAAAGGTAAAAAAGAAGCGTTGTATGTGTCTTTAGGACTTACAACAGGCTGTATTGTTCACGCAACAATTGCCTCATTTGGACTTGCATTTATTTTCCAAAAATCAGCACTAGCTTTCAATACCCTAAAATTTTTCGGTGTGTTTTACTTGTTATACTTGGCTTACAAAACTTTTATTAACGCAGATAAAGAAATTACCGCAACTGACGACAACCAAGCAAAATTCGGTTATATAAAAGGAATTTTAATGAACATTTTAAATCCTAAAGTAATTTTATTTTTCTTAGCATTTCTACCTCAATTTGTTCCGTCAAATGTCAACCACGTAAGTTTATATATGTTTGTTTTAGGCTTAATTTTTATGGTTGTAACTTTGACTGTGTTTAGTCTTGTTTCAATTCTCGCATCATTGTTGAACACAAAACTTTTATCTAATCCTAAACTAATGACAAAAGTAAACCGTGGCAGTGCGTTTGTGTTGGGAGGATTAGCAATTTTACTTGCAACCGCAAGACAAGGCTAATAGATACCGCAACAAGATGCAGTATGAGAAAATTCCGTATAGGGTTCTTCCCCTTTACATTGATATTAAAATAATATCAAGATGACTGAAATTTACGTATTTTTATAATATAATTATATTTATAAGATTAGTGAGGAATATAATTTTGAAAAAAGCAGGTTTAACGACATTTATATTTGGTGCATTGATATTAGGTATTTTATTCGGTTGGTTATATCCAGATTTAGCGGTAAAAACAGCACCTTTAGCAAAAATCTTTTTAAATATGATTAAGATGATTATTGCACCATTGTTATTCTCAACTCTTGTTGTTGGGATTGCCGGACACGGGGACATTAAGAGCCTTGGTAAAATCGGTTTGAAAACAATCATTTATTTTGAAATTGTTTCAACAATCGCATTGGTTATCGGTTTAGCAATGGGTAACATTATGCAACCTGGTGAAGGCTTTGGTACTGTTGTTGCAAGTGCTCACGATATGCAAGAAGCACAACATATGGCAACAATCAATCCAAATAACTCTATCAGCAATATGATTGTTGGAATGTTCCCAACATCTGTTGTAAAAGCAATGGCTGACGGTAACTTACTTCAAATCGTAATCTTTTCAATCTTCTTCGCAATCGCAATCTGTGCAGTTGGTAAAGCAGGAAAACCTGTTTTAGAGGTATTAAATTCAACTGCAAAAATAATGTTTAAATTCACAGAATACGTTATGTATTTTGCACCAATCGGTATTTTCGGTGCTGTTTCTTCTGCAATCGGTGCAAATGGTATAGGTATTTTGAAAAACTACGCAAAAGTAATTTTCTGTTTATATTCAGCAATTGCAATCTTCGTTTGCGTTGTATTATACGCTATCTGCAAATTTGTAAGAATACCATTCTGGTCTTTTATGAACGCATTAAAAGACCAAATTTTATTGGCATTCACAACAACAAGTTCAGAGGCAGCATTGCCAAAATCAATGGAAATTATAGAAAAATTTGGTGTTCCAAGAAACATCGTTTCATTCGTAATGCCTACAGGTTACACTTTCAACCTTGACGGTTCAACATTAGGTGTTGCAATGGCAGTTTTATTCTCAACTCAACTTGTTGGAATTCACTTAAACCTTGAACAACAACTTGTTATTATGCTTGCCTTGATGTTTGCAAGCAAAGGTATCGCAGGTGTTCCAAGGGTTTCATTAATCGTACTTGCAGGTACATTGACAACTTTCAATTACCCAATTATCGGGGTTGCAATCTTGCTTGGTATTGACCACATCTTAGATATGGGTAGAACAACTACAAACCTTATCGGCAACTGCGTTGCTGCGGTTGTAATCGCTCGTTGGGAAGGTCAATTTGATGATGAAAAAATGCAAAGATATCTTTCTAAAGGTAAACGTAGACAACAACTTTTAGCATATTTTGCATCTAAAAAAGCAGAAAAAGACGAACAAGAATTAATCGCAAGCAAATAAAACACATAAAGGATAAATTAAAATGACTGAAAACGAAAAAAAAGAGTTTAAAGATACTCTTAATTTACCAAAAACTACGTTAGAAATGCGTGCAAACGCAACAAAAAAAGAACCTGAAACACAAAAGTTTTGGGAAGAAAAACATATTTACGACAAAATGCTAGAAAACAAAGATAAAGCAAATGCTTTCATCTTGCACGACGGACCTCCATATTTGAGTTCTGAAAAAATCCACGTTGGTACAGCATTAAACAAAATTTTAAAAGATATTTTAATCAAATACAAATCTCAAAGAGGCTACTATGCACCTTATGTTCCAGGATATGACGGACACGGTTTGCCTATCGAAAACAAAGTTGTAAAAAACATTGAGGGTGGACGTAATGCAGTTACTCCTGCTGAATTAAGAGCAAAATGTAGAGAATTTGCACACAACAGTTTAAAAGGTCAAGAATCAGAATTCAAAAGACTTGGCGTTTTAGGTAACTGGGAAAACCCTTATTTGACAATTAATCCAGAATACGAAGCAGAACAAGTTAGAGTATTCGGCGAAATGTACAAAAAAGGTTACATCGAAAAAGGTTTAAAACCTGTTTACTGGTGTGCATCTTGCGAAACAGCCTTAGCAGAAGCAGAAGTTGAATATGCAGACCACACATCAACTTCAATTTACGTAAGATTTAAGTTTGATGATGAAAGCACAAAAACTTTAAAAGAAAAATTTGACTTTTTAACTGACAAAGATATGTATGCGGTAATTTGGACAACAACTCCTTGGACAATTCCGTCAAACTTGGCAATCAGTGTTCACCCAAGATTTGAATACACATTCTTTGAATACAACAACGACATTTACTATGCAGCAACAGGATTGTTGGCAAACTTCTTAAAAGATGTTGGTTGGAAAGAAGAAGATATCAAAGTTTTAGGAACTTGCAAAGGTTCTGACTTAGAAAACTTAACTCCAGTTCACCCATTGTATGACAGAAAATCACCAATTCTTTGTGGCGAACACGTTACACTAGATGCTGGTACAGGTTCTGTTCACACAGCCCCTGGACACGGTTTAGAAGACTATGAAGTTTGTTGCAAATACAAAATCGGTGTTTACTCACCTCTTGATTCAAAAGGTGTTTGGACAGAAGAAGCAGGCGATTTAGCAGGCATTCCTTATTACAAAGGAAATTCAATCGTAATTGATAAATTAAAAGATTGCGGAGCATTACTTGCTGCGGCAGATATTCAACACAGTTACCCACATTGCTGGAGATGTAAAAAACCTGTAATTTACAGAGCAACTCCACAATGGTTCGTAAAAGTTGATAAATTCAGAGATAAAGCGTTGGAAGAAATCAAAAAAGTTAAATTCATTCCAGCATCAGGTGAAGCAAGAATTTCAAACATGGTTGAGGGTCGTACAGACTGGTGTATCTCTCGTCAACGTGCTTGGGGTGTTCCAATCCCTGTATTCTATTGCGAGGATTGTGGCGAAGTTATTGTTACAGATGAAACAATCGAACACGTAGCAAAAATGTTTGAAAAAGAATCTTCAGACGCTTGGGTAAAATACTCAGAAAAAGAACTTTTACCAGACGGATTTGTTTGTCCAAAATGTGGAAAAACTCACTTCCGTAAAGAAAACGACATCATGGACGTTTGGTTTGACTCTGGTGTATCTTGGAGAGCAGTTGTTGAAAAACGTGCTGACGAATTAAACCACACACCAGTTGATATGTACTTAGAAGGTTCTGACCAACACAGAGGTTGGTTCCAATCTTCATTACTAACATCAGTTGCAACTCAAGGTATTGCACCTTACAAACAAGTTTTGACACACGGTTTCGTATTCGGTGAAGACGGAAGAAAAATGTCAAAATCTTTAGGTAACTACATTAGACCTGATGATATCATCAAAAACTATGGTGCAGATATCCTAAGACTTTGGGCGGCATCTGTTGATTACAGAAACGATATCAAAATCGGTGATAATATCGTTAAACAACTTGCAGAAATCTTCAAGAAAACAAGAAACACTGCTCGTTTCTTAATCGGTAACTTATTCGATTTTGAGCCAGAAAAAGATTACGTAGATTACAAAGACCTTAAAGACCTTGATAAATTTGCGTTGTACAAATTGTATCAATTAATCGAAAACGTAACAGAAGCATTTGAGGGTTATGAATTCTACAAATACTTCCAATGCTTACAAAACTTTGCTGCAGTAGATTTAAGTTCATTCTACTTAGACATTGTAAAAGATAGATTGTATACATCAGGCAAAAAATCACTTTCAAGACGTGCTTGCCAAACAGTATTATTCGAAATTTTACAAGCATTGGTTAGAATAATCATGCCAGTAATGCCTCACCAAGCAGAAGACATTTGGCAAAACGTTCCAGAAAACCAAAGAGGCGGATTAGATAGTATCTTGCTTTCTTCTTGGCCTGAAATGAAAGAAGAATGGAACAACCCTGAACTTGAACAAGAGTTTGCAAAAATCTTAAAAATCCGTGAAATCGTAACTAAAGCGATTGAACCTTTAAGAGCAGACAAAAAAGTTGGTAGTTCACTAGAAGTTGCTGTTTACGTAAAAGACGACACAAACAAAGAGTTGTTAAAATCTTGCGAAAACGAACTTTGCAACATCTTTATCATATCTCAAGCAGTTGTTGCAGACGAAAAACCTGCAGATGTATTAAATGAATACACAGAAGAAAATACAACAGTTTGGGTTACAAAGGCAAAAGGCGAAAAATGTTGCCGTTGCTGGAAATACCGTGAATTGAACGCAGACGGTATTTGTCCAGATTGCCAAGATGCAATTAATGAATAATTAAAATAAACAAAATCGGGCGGTTGATTTCATCAACCGCCCGATTTTTATATATTGTTTTTAGATTGATTTCTCTTGTCATTCCGCATAAGTGAAACGCATTGCGGAATCTTTTACTTAAGTTGAACCGTCATACCGGATTTATTCCGGTATCTTTATTATTGATTTTTTATGCAAGATACCG
>CAVFCO010000108.1:0-17962 GCA_963620955.1 Alistipes senegalensis
GATTTAAAAAAATCCGGGTAGTCAACTGCAAGTGTAAAGTAAATATATCCACCTAAAAGAAATAATATTATTCCAAAAATTACAAATAAGTAAATTGAACTAAGTATATTTAACGGATTTTCAAACATGATTATTACCTGCGTTTCTTTTTATTAGTGTTTGTAAGTTCTTTGAATGTTAAATATAAAATATATATTGTTAATATCAAACAAATTCCACAAAATACAACCGAACCAATCGGAAAATTACTGTCTGAAATAGTCGCACTCAATATCTTATCAAGTAATGACATTAATACATACATTATATTGTCTTCAAAAATCCCACAAAAAAGCAGAACAACGAAAATAAAAAAGTACAAAATCCATTTTTTCGAGGTTGTTTTCATTAGATATTACCTGTAGAACTGTTTCTGTCGTCCTCTAATGATTTCAAGTCGATATCTTTTGCATCATCGCCATAAGACAAGTTTTGTTGTGGCAAGTTTATTTCAACGTTTACATCGGCATCAACAATTTCGATATCTGCTTTTTGGTAATCTTTAATTTTGCCGTCTTCAAGTTTAACTTGGATTGAATTATTTAAGAAATGCAATGCACAAACTTTGCCCAATCCGTCCGGTGTCATAACAGAAGAACCAACTGGTGGCATATCTTTTGCCGCTTCAATGTAGTTTGAATATTCATAATTCAAGCAACATAAAAGTCTACCGCAAGTCCCTGAAATCTTTCCAGGAGTTATTGGCATACCTTGATCTTTTGCAAGTTTAACGTTGATTGAACCGAATTTTTTCAAGAAAGAACAACAGCAGAATTCTTTACCACAAATTCCGCAACCTTCCATAATTGAAGTTTCGTCCCTAACGCCGATATGACGTAAATCAATTCTTACACGTTTGAAAGTTTGAGTTAAGTCTTTTAAAAGTTCACGAAAATCAACTCTTTCTGGTGCAGTGTAATAGAATGTGATTTTCTTTCTGTCAAATGTAATTCTTGATTGAACAAGGTTCATTACAAGTTTGTGTTTTTCTACTAATGCTTTACATTTGAAGTATGCTTCAACTTCTTCTTTTTTAATTTCTTCTAAAGTTTGCTTATCTCGTTCGCCTAAAACTCTGACTACTGTAAACGCATCAGGTTTTTGTTTGCAATGTTCCCATCTTTTTGCAATTTCGTCGTTAACGCAGATTGCTTTTAGTGCTTCTTCACCTTTTTCAGTTCTAACAAGCACCATATCATTGCAATTTACTTCAACATTTGACGGAATGTCAAGCGGATAGTACATATTTTTTAAATATCTTACAGCAAATTTAGTCATTAGTATTTTTCTTCTTCTTTCAATTTTCTATTCATTAATTTGTTCAAAATTGCAATCGGTGCGATATCAGTGTAAAGTGCTTCATAAATTGCTTCAGATAGAGGAACTTCAATTCCTAACTTTTTAGCCAATTCACAAAGTGCTTTTGATGTGTGAACACCTTCTGCAACAGAACCAAGTTCATTTAGGATATCATCAATTTTTTTACCACGAGCAAGCATAGCACCTACAGTGTGGTTTCTTGACAATGGGCTTGAGCAAGTTGCAATCAAATCGCCCATACCTGATAAACCGTATAATGTTGATGGATTTGCACCCAATTTAACACTTACTCTAACGATTTCAGCCATACCACGTGTTAATAATGCACCATTTGTATTGTCGCCCAAATGCATTTCTGATGCAAAACCTGCAGCGATAGCGATTACGTTTTTCAAACTGCCACCAAGTTCAACACCGACAACGTCAGAGTTTGTGTATAATCTGAATTTGCTAGGTACGTTTAAATGTTCTTGTACGAATTTTGCTGCTTCCATATCAGTTGAAGCAACGCAAGCCGCAGTAGGACAACCCCTTAGAACTTCTTTTGCAAGTGTTGGACCTGATAAAATTACTAATTTTTGTTCAGGTAAAACATCTTTGATTACGTCAGACATTGTCATTAATGAAGGTAATTCAAGACCTTTAGATGCGTTAACTAAGATTTGTTCAGGCTTAATTCCTGCTTCTTTTAACCTTTCGCAAACACTTCTTGTACCTGCAGATGCGATTACTGACAAGATTATGTCAGCACCGGTAATTGCTGATTTTAAGTCAGATGTAACTTCAACTCTTTGTTGAAGTTGGATTTCTAAAGGTTTAGAACAGTGTTTATTTTTTACTAAATCCTCTGTTAAATCTTCTTCTCTTGACCATACGCAAACTTCTTCAAAGTTATCTGTTAATAACCATGCAAGTGTTGCACCCCAGCAACCAGCACCTAATATAGTTAATTTCATTATACTTTATCCTTTTCGCTTAATAATTTTCTTAAAACTCCGCAGTGTTGTTTTAATTTTTGTCTTGCAGTTTCAATATCAACATTCAAAACAATTGATGCAACGGCTGTTTTAACTTCCCAATTGCATTTTTCAAGAACTTCAAATGCTTTTACGTGAGTTGTATCAGCAATTTGAGCAACAATTCTGATTGCTCTATCTTTTAATTTTTCGTTTGTTGGATTAAGGTCAATCATAAAGTTTTGGTAAGTTTTACCAATTTTAATCATTGAACCTGTTGTTAACATATTCAAAACCATTTTTTGAGCAGTGCCTGCTTTCATACGGCTTGAGCCTGCAATAACCTCTGGTCCAACTTCTACGCAGATTGTTAAACTTGCATCTTCGCTGATTTTTGCTTGCGAATTACAAGTAAGTGCGATAGTTTTTGTGTTTTTTTCGTTTGCTTTTTCCAAAACTCCTAACAAATATTTGGGATTTCCGCTTGCTGAAATTACAACGGCAACGTCTTTATCTGTAAGGACTTCAGCATCTTTTTTGCCTGCGTCAAAATCGTCTTCTGCACCCTCAACAGGTGTTTTGAAAGCCTTGTCGCCACCTGCGATAATCCCTTGAACCATATCGTGAGGAACGCTAAAAGTTGGTGGGCATTCTGAGGCATCTAAAACTCCAAGTCTGCCTGATGTTCCTGCACCAAAATAGATTAAACGACCGCCCTTTATAAATTGTTTTGCTATCATATCAATTGCTTTAGCAATGTTGTCAAGTTCGCTTTCAACCGCTAATGCAACGATTTTATCTTCTTCATTTATTTTTTGTACTATTTCAAAACTACTTAACAAATCAATGTTTTTTGTGTTTTCGTTTCGAAATTCGGTTATTATTTCGCTCATTAATTTTCCTAAACAAGTTTTACTAAATTTGCCATTTCAATTGCTGATTTTGCAGCGTCTGAACCTTTGTTTCCAGCCTTTGTGCCTGCTCTTTCGATTGCTTGTTCAATGTTATCTGTTGTTAAAACACCAAATATTACAGGAACACAAGTTTCAAGACTTACAGATGCAACGCCTTTTGAAACCTCTGCACAAACATAATCGTAGTGTCCTGTTGAACCTTTTATAACTGCTCCAAGAGTAATAATTGCATCATATTTTCCTGTTTTTGCTGCTTTTTTTGCTAAAAGAGGAATTTCAAATGCTCCTGGAACCCAAATTACATCAATATTTTCTTCTGATACACCGTGTCTTCTTAATTCATCGATAGCACCAGATAATAATTTTGAACCAATAAATTCGTTAAATCTTGAAATTACGATACAAAATTTTTCGTCTTTTGCTACTAATTGACCTTCGATAGTTTTCATTTGTAATCTCCTTTAAGTCTATTGTACAACAGATGAGAGATATTACAATAGAAATTACATTAGCGATGAGAAAATCTTATAAAAAATATACAACCCTGAAAGAACTAACAAGCCTCCGCTTATTTTTAATAAAATTTCAGAAACTCTAGCAACTGATTGCATATTTTTTACAGTTGAAGTGAAAACACCTGCCACAATTAGGATTAAACCTTGACCTAATGCGAATAAAAATAGCATTAATACGGCAATCAGAATATTTTCAGAAACAGAAGCAAATGCCATTATTCCTGCTAAAATCGGTGTAGAACAAGGTGTTCCCGCAAGTGCAAATACCATACCGATTAAAAATGGGTATAAAAATGAAAAACTTTTATCGTTTTTAGGAATTGACTTTATTATTGTTGGAAACTCAAAATCAAGGATATCAAGTAATTTTAACCCCATTACAATCAAGAATGAACCGATAATTAAACCGAAATAACTTCCGAAAAACGAAATGAATACTTTACCTGTAACCGCACAAATTACACCAATAGTGGTGAAAACAACGGCTGTTCCGAGAATAAAAGTAAGCATTTTAAATAAGGTTGTTAGTGGTTTATCTTCTGAATATCCACCAATATAACCTATGATAATAGGTAGCATTGACAAAGAACAAGGGCTGATTGATGCTATCAAACCTCCAAAAAATGAGGCAAGTAGCATTGTCATTTCAAATTGTTCTTTATGTACGCTTTGTGTAAGTGTGTTTACGATATCTATCATTATTTTAATAACTCATCAAAATGTTGTTTTAGTGTATGTTTTTCTACAAAACCCTCAGTTCTTTTGATTTCTTTACCGTTTTTGTCGATAAAAATAACTGTTGGAACTAGGTTGATGTTGTATTTGTTAATCGCATCTGTTGTATCTTTGTCGCTAAGTTGAACATCGTATTCTGTGAAAACAATTTTGTCGTTGTATTGAGGTTTTAATTCTTCAAAACCTTTTTTTAATTTTTTACAATCAATGCATAATTTTGATGAAAATTTTACGACTTGAGGTTTTCCTGCAACACTTTTTTGTGCTGAAACTGCAGTTGTTTCAGAAAGAATTGCGTATGCAACAATTGGAATTATAAATATTAATGCTGTGATAATTAGATTTTTTTTCATTAAAGTTCTCCTTTTTATTTTTGTCGTTTTTTGCGACATTGTTAAATATAGAATACTATAAAAAAATAATTATGCTAACCCCAATTGGGCAGAATTAAAAAAGACATCTTGGCATTGCCAAGATGTCCACTTTTCGTAAAATTCTTGTGTACCGCAGAATTTTATGAAGAGAATGTTTTGAATGTTGTTTCGACGTTCTTTTGAATAACACTCTTTACGGCTTCCATTTCAGTAGAAAGGGCTTTTTGCTCTGTATCTAGTTGTTTTAATCTCAATTCTAAAGTTCTATCTTGAACTTGGATTAGAGAAGTTTTTGAGTTGATGTCAGCCAATTCTTTTTCGTATTGCAAAATATCGTAGTTGTATTGTTGCATTGCGTTTTCGTATTCTGTTTCGTTTGTTTTTGTTTCAGAATTCAATGCAAATTTTGAACTTGTGCTTTCAAGTTTGATATTTTGGAATCTGCCAGTACCTGAAACGTCGTCAAGTCTTGCGTATTCAGTGTTTGTAACTTTTTCTTTTAAGTTTGTTGCGTAGTATTGGTTTAGAACTTTTTGGTAATCAATTGTTGATGAAATTTGGTAATTATCTTTTACTTGGTTTTGAATACCTGTGATTTCGCAAGCATCAAGTTCTTCTTCTGTTGCGAAGAAAGTTTTACCATTTTTGCTGTATACCCACAAATCTTCATCATCAATACCGTTTAATTCAGGGTAATCGTGTCTGATTTGTTCTAATGCTGTTTTTTGTACAAGGTCTGTTGGGTCGTAGCGTTCTGCTTTTGAGTTACCAACTTTGTATGTGTAGTCTTCTTTAAGTGTTTGAGCGTATTTCAATTCTTCTGTTTTTTGTTCTTTTACTGCTTCCAAGTCTTCTTGTTTGCAGAAAGTTTTTACGCCGTCATCACTTTCATTTTTGTACATTTTTTCGATATCGTCAATTTTGATGATACCTTTTGAAGCCAATTCTTTCAATTCTTGTAAATCGCTATCATCACAAGGTTTGAATACTGTTGGTTGTTGTTGACCAGTTTTATCTGTAACTGTGTATGTATCTTTTGATTCATCTCTTGCAACGTCGATGTCTTTTTGTTTACCTTCAGCAGTTTTGAAAGAATCAATTCTTTGAACTTGAGGGTTAGTATTCTTTTCTTGAATACCTTTATAAACATCTTGGTTGTAGTGATAAGTTACAAGATAGTTATATTTTTCACCGTCAATTTCTTTATCTACTTGTTGAAGATTGTCAATTTCGTAATCGTTATAACCGTCAGAGAATGCGTATTGTTGCTCTGTATAGTCTGTTGTTTTAGGGGCAGTTGGAACTTGCAATGCTAACATTCTGTTCCATAAGTTTGCCGATTGGTTTGCCAAGGCAGTACGTGCTTGGTTGATTTGTTGACCTTCGTATTCTACGTTAGTTTTTCTTGCTGTTAAGCCCAAATAACGAGCCTGAGATGCTGCCATACCCATAAGCGTACCTCCAATTATCCATAGTGTCCATCTGTTTAAATTATAATGATGTTATTTCAAATATCAACATTTTTGAAAAAATTTGGGTTAAATGGTTGATATTATACATCTTCTGGTATAAAAATTACGCAATCTTCAAGTTGATTTCGAATTTCATCATAAGAACTTCTGCATTTTACGTGTTTTTGGTACTCTCTCACAACATTAATTACGTCGTCTGATGACATTTTGATAATTCTTCGATTTCCTGTTTCGTTTTCAATAATTCTTGCCATTAAAAAATTTTCTCCTTTCAAAAATTTTAACGACAAAAAAGGGTTAATCTTTAGTAAAATCAACCCTTTTGCTTAGAAATTTTTGTTCAAATTTTAATCATTTATTGAAACAGATAAACCTTCCATGATGTTTAAAAAGTCCTCTGTTGGAAGTGTAGACATTGTTTTTATTGCGTATTTCAAATCGTGGTTTGTGTCATACCAGCGTCTTTCATTTACACTTTGTTGATACAATCCAAGAACTCTTTCAAGCCCCAAACTCAAGGTTGGTTCTTCCTCTTCTCGGTGAAGTTCTTTGATTTGCTTAACGATTTCTATTAAATCTGTTGACAATCTTCGTCTTGATTCGTTATCAAGTTTTTGTAGTATCTCAAAAGCCCTTGTTGCTTCTTCATGACTATCATACCAACGTCTTTTTAAGTTCATAACATTATCCCTTTTTTTATAAAATCATATCCTTTTTTTTAAGAAAGGTCAACTATTTTTCAAGTTGTAAAAAAAATGGTACAATGTCAAAATCGGGATAGGTATATGAAAAAAATCTTAAGATACATATTAATATTATTTTTCATGTGTACGCAGTTTGCTTTTGCGGACGAAAAGATTTCTGCTGTTGGCTATGACGTTTCTGCGAACATGCTTTACTTATCTTCAACTTTTAATCAAAAACAAACAGAAAGTATAAAATTCGTAAAATTATCAAATCCAAACAGGGTTTATTTTGATATCCCAAATTCAGTTTTGACAACTGAAAAACAAGATTTTCAAATCTCCTCTGGTGGTGATTTACGTCAAATTGTTGTTTCTCAAAACTCTACAAATCCAAATGTAGTAAGGGTTGTAATTTATTTTACAGAAAAATATAATACTGCAAATTTGAAGTTGTATAGGCTGAATAACAATATTATCGTTACTTTTAACGACAAAGTTTGTTACGATGCAAATTATATGCATACTTCTTATCGTGATGAAAAGTTTGAAAATACGGATTATTATTCGTTTATATCAATGGTTTCTCAAAATATTTCTGCTGACGAAAAACCTTTTGTTCAACAATCGAATGCAAATGAAAAAGTTTTGAGCCAAATTCAACAGGCATTTGATAATTCAACTGTTCCCGTTAACGTAAAAACTTCTTACCAAAATGCGAATGTTAAAACAATAAAAAAAGAGTTCGTTTTAAAAACAAAATACTACTTAAAGGGTGTTTCTGCAAAAACAAACGGAATTTTGCTTAGTGGTGTCGGTTCTTTTGCAATGGAAAGAACTATTCAACTCGGTTCTCCAAATCGTTTGGTTTTTGATTTGCCAAACACTTACACCGCACCTGCAATTCGCTCAAAAGCATTTCAATATGGAAATGATACAGTAAGGATTGGTCAATTTGAAGCAAATAAGGCTAGAGTTGTTGTTACAACAGAAAATCCCGATAAATATATTCCAGTCTTTTCTGCTGACAATCAATCAATTTTGATTGCGAATAAAGATACAATGAATCACTCGCAGTTGTCCTCAATAAAAACAAATTTAACTTCAACTAGAGTTACAAAAACAGATGCCTCAAACTATGGTTTAAATTTCTATTTCAGCAAACCTGTAGTTTATGCCGTAAAACGTGATGCGACAAATTTGACACTGTATTTCTTTAACGCAGTTCAATATAATGACCAAGATTTCAAATCTGTAATCAGAGGTACTGAAATGACCTCATCAAGAATAGATTTAATGCCAAGAATTGGTTTGAGATATTCTGTTCCATTAGAAAAAAATGATACAATAAAAGTTTATACAGGGGCTGATGCAAGAACTATTAAATTAGCAATAAAAGGTACTAAAAAAGAAACTGTTGCGACAAGAACTCCTGAATCTACAGTAACTTTACCTACAAAAAATCCAGAAAAGATTGTAAAACCAAGAAAATCCGGAGATAAAGTCATTGTTCTTGACCCAGGACACGGCGGAATGGACTGTGGTGCAACTCGTTCTGGTATATATGAAAAAGACATTACGCTAGATGTTTCTCAACGTGTGGCACAAATCTTGCGTTCAAACGGTTACAAGGTTCACTTAACTCGTGATGAAGATAAGGATGTTTCTTTGCAAGATAGAGTTACATTTGCAGAAGAACACGACCCTGATATTTTTGTAAGTATTCACGTAAATTCTAGCGAGGGAACATCTGCAACAGGTTTAGAAACTCACTATTACCATGATTATAGTATAGGACTTGCAAAAACAGTTCACTCTTCACTTGTAAGTGGTGTAAACTCAAAAGATAGAGGCTTGTTTAAATCAAGATTTTATGTTATAAATCATACGACTATGCCTGCTGTTCTTGTTGAAATTGGATTTATTTCAAACGACCAAGAACGTGCAGATATGGTTTCTGTAAAACGTAAGCAAGCGACCGCAAAATCAATTGCAGAAGGGATAATGAATTATTATAAACAGCAACAAAAAAAATAAACCCATAGCAGTTTTTGATTCTGGTGTCGGTGGCTTAACCGTTTACGAAAAACTGAAATCAATTTTGCCAAACGAGGATTATATTTATTTTGGCGACTTAAAAAACTGTCCTTACGGTCAAAAAACAAAACAACAACTTATCGATTTAACTTCTGATATCTTTAATTACTTTAAGTTAGAAGATGTTAAGGCTGTTGTTATGGCTTGCAATACAACTTCTGCAAATGTTTATGACGAATATAAAAATGCATTTGACTATAAACTTTATCCGATAATTCAAACTTGTGCAAAAGTTATTTCAGAACTTCCTATCAAGAAATTGGGGGTTTTTGCAACTTCTGCAACAATTTCATCAGGTGCATATAAAAGAGAAATTAATCGATATAACAAAGATATTGAAGTGTTTGAAATGTCTTGCCCAGGGTGGGTTCAAGTTGTTGAGGGGAATAAACAAAACGACGATTTGAGTGTAGAATTGATAAAAGAAAGATTGGACGAAATGCTTAAAAATAATCCGGATAAGATTATTTTGGGCTGTACGCACTACCCATTTTTGCTAGACGTTTTGACAAAATTTGCACCGAGAGAAATGTTTATTGACCCATCGGTTTATTTTGCTGAATATATTAAACAAGATTTGGAAACTCAAGATTTGCTAAACGAAAACGGCGGAAGTGAAAGATTTTTGGTTAGTGCAAATCCAAACGAGTTTAAAATTGCAGCAAAAATGTTCTATGAATTGAAAAATACTCCAGAATTAATTGAATTTGTAACGGTGTAAACCAGATTTTGTGTAGAGTGAGGACGAAGTCCGAAACTCAAAGTATTGAGGACAAAACGAGCGACAACGAAGTGAAGAGAATTGCTTGTCCGAGTGAAACAATAATCTGGGATTTTGTACTCTGCCGAACAAATAACAATTCCGTCACCCCACTCTGCCGAATAAACGATTATTAATCGTTTATGAGAGGCTCCGTTGTGGGGGCTTCAAGTTGAATAAAAAGATACCGGAATAAATCCGGTATGACAGAGAAGTTATCGTTTAAATCGTCACCCCGCACTTGTTGCGGTATGACAATAATTTATTCAAACAAAAAAGAGGTCGAAAGACCTCTTTTTTACAATTACAAATTCAACAATTCTTTTAACGCTCTACGTTTAACTTTTCTTGTTGTTGTTTTTGGTAATTCTTCTCTGCGAACGATGATATTGATTGGTCGTTTGTAAGGAGCAAGTCTGCTTGATAATTGTTTAACTTCTTCTCTTACAAGTTTGTTCAATTCTTCATCTGATTTATCGTTCATATATGTTTCTTTTGGAACAATGATTGCAACGATTTCTTCGGTACCGTCTTTTGTTCCGCCTGAACGAGATGAACCCATTACGCAAGTTTCTGCAAAGTTATCGCTTGAATCTAAAACTGCTTCAACTTCTTCAGGGAATACTTTTTTACCACCTGAAAGTACAATCATATTTTTAAGTCTGCCAGTGATATGAATGTGGTTATCTTTGTCTAAATGACCGATATCACCTGTGTGTAACCAACCGTCTTCATCAATAGTTTGAGCAGTTAGTTCAGGTTGGTGGTAGTAACCTTTCATAATGCATGGTCCTTTTAATTGGATTTCGCCAGTTGTTTCATCTATACGGCATTCGAAACTTTTAAGAGGTTTACCAACTGATGTATAGTCGTTACGTTTGTCATAGTTTACAGAAACTACAGGGCTTGTTTCTGATAAGCCGTATCCTGCATAAATTTTGATACCAATTGTTTCAAAGAAGTTTGCAACATTTTTGTCAATTGGTGCACCACCGCAAATACAACCGTTGAATTTGCCACCGAATTTGTCGTGGATTTTTTTGAATATTATTTTTCTGATTTTCATTGACGGAATGCGTTTTGCGAGATTAAACATTATTGAGAAAATTCTCTTAGTTGCCGGTTTTGAATTGATTTCGCTTTCAATACCTGCTTTTAATAATTTCAAGAATGCTGGAACTACAATCATCAAGCCAACTTGTTTTTCTCTCATAATCATCAAAATATCTTTTGGTTTTAATGATTGAGTGTAGAATACTGAAAGTCCCCAGTATAAGAATGTTGAGAAACCAACTGTCATTTCAAATAAATGGTTCATTGGCAAGATTGACAATACTTGAACATTTTCCCCTGGAGTGATGAAGTTAGGGAATACATCTTCAAGGTCATTCATTTGAGAAAGCATGTTTCTGAATGAAATATCTACACCCTTAGGATTTCCTGTTGTTCCTGATGTGTAAATAATAAATGCTGATGATTTAGAACTTCTGTGTCGCCATTTGCAATTTGGAGATGCGTTTATTGTGTATAAACTTGGTAAATCTAAGTTGTAAGTTGGTTCGTCCATTACAATAAGATGTTTGATAGACGCAACTTCTTTTTGAAGTTCTAATGCTTTTTCTAAGTAATGTTGTGAAACAAATAAAACAGTAGGTTCACAATCAGAAAGAATAGAAACTAATTCATATTTTGTAAGTTTAATATCCAATGGAACTGTAGTTCCGCCAGCCATGATTGATGCGAATACGCAAGCACCATATTCTGGTTTTGATTCTGATAAAATGGCAACTCTGTCATTTTTTTGAAGTTGTAAGTCGTTAAGTAAAAAACTTGCAACCTTTCTTGCCATTAAACCTAAACCTTTGTAAGTGAACTCTTTCCAACCATAAGCGGTTTTAATACCAAGAGCAATTCTTTCTTCATAAATTTTTGTTTTATCTTCTAATAGTAATAAAACGTTGTTCTTTCTATACTTCATCTTTCTTCCTTTTAATAGTGTTTAACACACATAACTCCCATACCGTTTATTATAATTTACTAAAAACTTTACGTCAATTTTGTAACTATATACATGTATATATAATTACATGTTTGTTACAAAGTCCAATTAATTCGTTTGATGTATTTCATAAATTCAACCTAATCTAGATGTATGAAATCGTACTATTTTAATGTAAAAAAATCTTAACATACCGTATAATAATCATGAATATTATTGACTTTCAGAGAAACGTCATTAATAAAAAAGAGAGAGTAAACTCAAAAAACAACGTTAGTAGTTTATAAAGATAGGAGAAGACACTATGGGCATGGCAGCATCACAGGCAAGATATTTAGGTCTTACCGCAAGAAAAACCAATGTTGAATACGAAGGTCAACAAATCAACCAGGCTCGTACTGCTTTAGGTAACCAATCTGCTAGTTTATGGAATCAAATGTTAGGCTTAACAATTCCAACAGTACCAAGTATTACAGATTACACTTCATTGCAGTACTCATTCAACGATGGTATTAACACTTACACAATTTCTGATATTCAGTCAGTAGACAAAAAAGATGCTGACGGTACAGAGTACAACAAATTAGTTACATACTACTTCTACGAAGATGTATACAAGGGTGTTGAAACAACAAACTCTAACCCTCAAGTACAAAAAGTAACTACTTCTACAACAACAACTGAAACAAAAACAGGTACTACTGTAGATGCTTCGCAAAACGACAAGTTCCAATGGGATACAGCAAACGACAAGTTACAAGTTTGGAACGGTACTGCTTATGTAGATTCAGATTACGCTCAACTTGATACAGATTCTGATGAATACAAAGCATACGCAGAAGCATACGCTCATTCAAATAATGGTGCAGTATTTGACGGTGATTTGTATATGTACACCGGTTACGATGCAAACGGTAATGCTGTAACTAAATACTCTACAACTCCATTAGACAATACAATTACTCCTGATACAGAAGTTGCAAACAACGTTATAAATGCAAATGGTACTTACCAAGAAGAAGTAACTAAAACAACAGAAACTTACAAATTAGGTAACTCAACTGCTGAAGTTGTTACATTCTCAGACCCAACAAGTTTAGTTGACCAAACTGCATTACAACAAATCGTAAATGACTTCGGTAAAGCAGGCGGTATCACTAAAGAAATGGTTGAAGCCGGTGAAGTTTACAAATACGAAAAGAACGGTAATACATACTATGTAACAAAAGCCGAAATGGAAGATTGTATTGCAAAAACAAAACACGCAGATGATGAATACTCAATTTCATCAGGCATGGATTATCAACCATCATTGACTCAATATTATGCAACTACAATGAAAGAAAAAGTTACTAATACTGATTATGCGGTAATGGACGATGCTTCAGGTTCTGGACGTTTTGCTAATATGAAATTGAAAAATATGAGCACAAACTTCGAATTGACAGCAGAAGAAACAACAAACCAAGCAGCATACAATGATGCGATGAATCAATACAATTATGATTTGAATCAGTACGAAAAACAAATGGCTGATATCAACGCAAAAACATCGTTAATCCAAGAACAAGATAGAACTCTTGAATTGAGATTGAAACAGTTAGAAACTGAACAAAAAGCGTTGACAACAGAAATGGAAGCCGTAAAAGGCGTACTTCAAAAGAACGTCGAATCAACATTCGGTACATTCAAATAATAAGTATCGACTCGTTAATCTCTTTATTAATGAGTCAGTTCAAAAAATTGCAGGTGTGTTTAACCGCACACTTGCGATTTTGAGGATAGTAGTAATTGGGTTAACCCACAAAACCACGAGGTTAAGATATGTCATATAAAAATGATAGTTTACTAGTTATAGCAAATAAATTTGGTGCAGCCTCAGGCGATGCTAAAGTTCAATTATATGAAACTTATGACCGCTTAAGAGATTTGACTGTATCAGGTTCAGCAAGTTCAGGTACAGGCTTTGAATTGGCTGGTGGTGCTTTGTACAAATTGGCAAGTTTATTTGCTCCATCATCTTTTATGTCACAAATGGGTGGTACTCAATCATTTAATATCCCAGGTACTTCTTATTGGTCACCAATCACTGGTTCTACAGCACAAGTAAACGGTACAACATCTGCATTCGGTATTGGAACTTTAGGTAACTACTCAGGATTTCCAAACGGTGCTGCGGGACTATCATTAAGCGGTTTTGCAACAGGTGGTGCTTCTTCAATCACTGATACTTTAAGTGGTTTTGGAACTTCATCAGGGGTTGTAACTGGTGGTGCATCTGCATTAGGTGGTATCGCTGACGTTGCAAGTGCTACTGCTTATGGTGTTGGTACTGCAAACGGTTATGGTTTAGGTATGCAAAACATCGTAATGCCGGTTGCCGGAATTATTTCTGGTTGGGGTGGTATTATGACAGCCGCTGCTCCTTACTTAGGTGAATATGGTTTACCTGCAATCGTTATGGGTAACTTAATGCAAGGTACTTCATCTGCCGCATTAGCCGCTTACCAAAGTGTTTCATCAAATATCTTAGCAAATGCTGATACAATTCTTTCAAACAAAGTAAGAAACATTGAAACAGTTTGCAAAATGCTTGATACACAAGGTGAAATCGTTAGAAAAATGTTAAAAGAAGGTATGGATTCAGATTCAAAAGCAATCCAAAACTTATAGAAATTTAGTAGAAGAATAATTTTATGGACTTACGTACATACTTAAGAGTAATAATATACAAAATCTTTATAAATAATATTTTTATAAAGGTTTTGTGTGCTATTGTAAATTTTTATTACAATTTGTTTCAAAAAGTGCCCTCAGCCCTAAAGTTAAAAAAATCTATGCCGATAAAATACTCGGATATGAAAAGAAAAGTTGTTTTCTTGAGTATCACGGGCGATAAGATAGATTGTACAGCATGATTAAGACATGTTACAAACATGCTAAAATATAGGCAATAAAAGGTTAAAACATGTTTTTAAATATGTGAAGGCAATCTATAAAGTTAATGAAAAGGAGAACGCTATGTTCCAAGCAGAGGCTTTACAGACTAACTTCAAGCGAATAATGAATTTCATTGCATATACAAGAAACTATTTTGCAAAGAAAAATCCAGTACAAGCGTTCGCAAATGATATCGTGGCATCAATCAAAGATGCGTTGACAGTTCGTAAGAAATTGAAAATGGCTCAATACAGAGTTAATTATCACAGATATCAATTGAACCGTATGGAAGCATTAATCGCAGAAAATAATCAACACAACTTCCTTAAAGGAAAAAATTTAGATCAAACTAGATAAGGACTGAAAAAATGGGATTGTTAACATCGTCAATGAGAATGTTCACTTTGAACTCACAAAGATTGGACCTTGAATATAAAATCCAACTTGTGCAACAAGCAAAAGCAGATTTGACTGCACAAGATGCTCAATTGATTAATGCAGGAACAGACTTGAGTGCTGATAGCCCTGTTCTTAAGCAGTTAGAAGCAAGAAAAGAAAGATTGCATTTGTTAGAAAAGAAATTAGACCAACAATTGTTGCAATATCAATCTAAGTTGAAAATGGTTGAGGCTGAATATGGAACTTGTTCGGCTCAATTTGATAAGAATATCAAATATTCTTATTCATAAAAAGTTTTTAAAAAGGCGGACGCTGAAAGCGTCCGCCTTTTTGTTTGTTAAAAATTCTTGTTTTTATTTCTTATGAAATCCATAACCTGTTGAGATTGTTCTGCCGATTGAAGTTATTTTTGCTTCAATGCAGTGTCTACATTTGTTTGGAGTGTCGTTTATGCAAATTTTGTTTGGGTAAATTTCATATTTTTTTCTGTAATCCCCCTCTGTAACATTTGGCATAACAACGTTTGCACCTGATTGTAATGCGATAATTCTTCCTCTAGGATTTAAAGTTTCCATTGCCGTTGTTGCCGGAATGTTTATCGTTGGAAGTAAAATTCTTGTTAGTGCCATAACCTTTAGAGCAAGTTCAAAACTTCCTTGGTTTGCATCGTGCAAAGGTGTTTGGGGGTGCGGAATGAATGGCCCTATGCCAATCATATCTGCATCAATTTCTTTGAAAAATAGAATATCTCTTGCTAAAGACTCTAAAGTTTGCTCAGGAAGTCCAACAAGACAACCGCTTCCGACCTCGTACCCTAAAGTTTTTAAATTTTTAAGGCATTGAACCCTGTTTTCAAAACTCATATTTGGGTGCATTTTTTTGTAAAGTTCTTCGTCTGTTGTTTCTATTCTCAAAAGATATCTGTCTGCACCGGCATTTTTGTAGGCTTCATATTCTTCAAAAGATTTTTCTCCAATACTCAAAGTTAAGGCTACGTCTAATTTTTTGACTTCTCTGATTATTTCTGTCAAAACATCTTTGTTAAAGAATGCATCTTCCCCAGATTGCATAACAATTGTTTTGTAGCCGTAATCTTTTGCCTTTTTTGCAAAATCTATGATTTGTTCGGAGGTAAGTCTGTATCTTTCAAGGTTTGAGTTGTCTTTTCTAAGTCCACAGTATTTACAAGTACATTTGCAGATGTTTGAAAACTCTATAAGCCCACGCAAATGAACTTCGTCGCCAACAAATTCTTTTCGAACTTCATCTGCGGTTTTGAAAAGTTCTTCGTTTATCGAATTGTCTTTCAAAATTGCTACAAGTTCATCAAAAGTTAGGCTATGTGTTTCTTTTGCTTTTCTTAAAATATCTTTCATTAGACTACCCGAAATTATTTTACCACAGATTGTTAATAACTTTACAAGCAATCTTTTCTTGATATAATTTAATCAGTAATAATATAAGGTGAGAAATATGAAAATTGAATTAGAAAAACAAGAACACAACGTAGTAAAAATGAACATTGAATTTCCTGCAAAAGATGCAGTTGATGCTTATAATAAAGCGTCTATGAGAATATCTCAACATATGAATATTCCAGGTTTTAGACGTGGTAAAGCACCAAGAGCAGTTGTTGAACAACACATCGGTGCAGACAGAATTAAATACGAAGCATTGGAATCTTTACTTCCAAGAGTTTTCCAACAAGCAATTAAAGAAAACGATTTAGACGTAATTTCACAACCAACAGTTGAACACTATGATTTCAACATTGGCGAAGACTTAAAAATTACTGCTAAAGTTGAAGTAAGACCTGAATTCGACTTAAAAGAATACAAAGGTTTAACTGTAGATGTTGAAGAATACGTTATTCCAGAAGATGCTTATCAAAAATCTATAGATAATATGTTAGATAGAGCAGTTACTTATGAAGTAGTTGTTGATAGACCATCAAAAGAAGACGATTTGGTTAAATTCGACTTTGAAGGCTTCTCTAACGGTGAAAAAATTGAACACGGCGACGGCAAAAACTATACATTAGATTTGGCTCATTCAAGATTTATCCCTGGATTCGCTGAACAATTAGTTGGTCATAAAGTTGACGAAGAATTTGAAATCAACTTGAACTTCCCAGAAGATTACCACGAAAAATCATTGGCTGGTGCTCCTGCAATGTTCAAAATCAAGATTCACGAAATCAAACAAAAAGTAAGACCTGAATTAAATGAAGAATTTGCTAAGAAAATGGGATTTGATTCAGTTGAAGCATTAGAAAAAGATGTTAAAGATTACTTACAAAAAGATAAAGAATCTCGTGATGGACACGCTGCAGAACTTGCAGTATTTGACAAAATCCTTGATAACGTTGAAATTGATGTTCAACCTTCAATGATTGAAAGAGAACAACAAATGTTGTTAAACGAATACAAACAACGTTTGGCTCAACAAGGTTTCACATACGAGCAAGCAATTGAACAACAAGGCGAAGATTCTATTATGAAATCAACTCAAGAAGATGCTTTGAAAAGAATTAAAAATACATTAGTTATCGATAAAATTGCTAAATTAGAAAAAATCGATATGAATGCAGATGATATGACTGCAAAAGTTGCTGAAATGCAAAGTGCTTATGGCTTAGACAAAACAGAAGTTATGAAACAATTAGCAATGAACCCAACAATGTTGAGTGCTGTTTCACAACAAATTTTGAGCGAAAAAGTAACAGACTTCCTTGTAAAAAATAACACAATGAACTATGT
>CAVFCO010000109.1:0-3644 GCA_963620955.1 Alistipes senegalensis
AATTTGCTCTTTCTTTGGCAAAGAGTTAGGCTCAACAGAAATGTCCATAAAAGTTTTTGCATACTGAGTTTGTTTTTCTATCAAATCGTCAATAATTGCATTGTAAAGTTCTTGTTTTCCGCCAAAATAATATGAAATTAGGCACAAATTAACGTTTGCTTGCTTGCAAATCTCACGTACGCTAACTCCGTCAAACCCTTTTTGTGCAAAGAGTTTCATTGCAACTTTCAATATTTTTTCTTTTGTTTTTTCGTCTTTTTGCATATTTTCCTCAAGTCAAAATTCTTTTTCTCACAGTTTAAAACAAACGTTTGATTTAGTCAAGTGTAAAATTTTTAATTTGCCTAAAAAGGCTGATTTATCTTAATTTTGAGCCTAAATTAATTTATAGGAAATAATGTCCGATGTTATATACAATTAAAGAAACGAGCCATGCAACAGAGCATTGGAACACTACAACCAAAAATGCGTAACGTTTGCCTAGTTCTCGTCTTACTGTTGCAATTGCTGCAACACAAGGTGTGTATAACAATGAGAATACCAAGAAAACAAAGGCTGTAAGTTTTGTGAATGCCAAAGGTAAAGCCTCAACATCGCCACCTAAAAGGATTGTCAAAGTACTTACAACACTTTCTTTTGCCATAAATCCTGTGATAAATGCGGTTGAAATTCTCCAATCGGCAATGCCTAAAGGTTTGAATATAGGAGTTACAAAGTTGCCTAATCCTGCCAAAATGCTTTGAGAAGAATCTGTAACTAAGTTCAATCTGCTATCAAAAGTTTGTAAGAACCAAATGATAATTGTTGCCCAAAAGATTATTGTGAAAGCCTTTGTAACAAAGTCTTTTGCTTTTGTGTAAATTAATCTGTAGGTGTTTACTGCACTTGGCATTCTGTAGTTTGGTAATTCCATTACGAAAGGAACACCCTCGCCGTCAAAGAAGAAGGTTTTCATTATAAGTGCAGTGATTATGCCGACGATTATACCGATTAAATATAATCCTAAAATTACTAAAATTTGTTGTTCTTGGAAAAATGCAGCGGTGAATAATGCGTAAATAGGCAATTTTGCGGAACAACTCATAAATGGAGTTAACAAAATTGTCATTTTTCTATCACGTTCAGACGGCAAGGTTCTTGATGCCATAATTGCCGGAACGCTACAACCAAAGCCGATTAGCATTGGAACAAAACTTCTTCCGGAAAGTCCCATTTTTCTTAAAATTTTATCCATTACAAACGCTACACGAGCCATATATCCTGTGTCTTCCAAAATTGATAGGAAGAAGAATAAAATTACGATAATTGGCAAGAAACTCAAAACGCTTCCAACCCCTGCAAAAATACCGTTTATAATTAACGAATGAACTACTTTGTTTAAGCCATAAGCAGTTAAGGCTAAATCTGTTTTTGTTGTAACAAAATCGATTACAACATTCATCACGTTTGATAAAAATGTTCCAACAGGTCCAAAAGTTACGTAGAAAATAACCGCCATTATACCTAAAAATGCAGGAATTGCAGTGTATTTGCCTGTTAAAATTTTATCTGCCATAACAGTCATTTTATGGCTTGGTGCGTCTGAAGTTTTTTGCACAAATTCTTCGCAAAGTTTTTCTATGAACGAAAATCTCATATCGGCAATCGCTGATTCTCTATCCAATCCTCGTTCTTGTTCCATTTCTTCAACGATATGCAAAATTGTATCTTTTTCGTTTTGGTCTAAATGTAATGCTTCTTCAACAAGATTGTCGCCCTCTGTAAGTTTTGTTGCTGCAAAACGAAGAGGAATTTTAAGAGCAGTTGCGTGGTCTTGAATTAAGTGACAAATAGAGTGAATACATCTGTGGATTGCTTCGCCCTTTTTATCTTTTTCATCGCAAAAATCTAATCTTCCGGGGTGTTCTTCGTATTTTGCAACGTTTATTGCGTGTTCTACAAGTTCTTGTATACCTTGACCTTTTGATGCTGAAATAGGTACAACAGGAACTCCTAAACGTGCTTCTAAACCATTGATATCAATACTTCCACCTGCGTTTTCAACCTCGTCCATCATGTTTAATGCAATTACCATTGGAATATCAAGTTCGATAAGTTGCATTGTTAACAACAAATTTCTTTCAATATTTGTCGCATCAACAATATTGATAACCCCGTCAGGTTTTTCATTCAAAATAAAATTTCTTGTTACGATTTCTTCGTTACTGTATGGTGAAAGTGAATAAATCCCTGGTAAATCGGTGATTGTAACATTATTATGATGTTTAATAACCCCGTCTGTTCTATCAACTGTAACCCCTGGGAAGTTTCCAACGTGTTGATTTGAACCGGTTAATTTGTTGAAAAGTGTTGTCTTACCGCAGTTTTGGTTACCTGCAATTGCAAGTCGTAGTTCTTTTTTTTGAACTTTTCCACCTAATTTTCTTGTTTCATATTTTTGAATTTCACCAATTTCTGAATGGGCAGTTTCTTTAAAAACTTTTTGTTTTTTTATTCTATCGTGTGCATTGTGGATATCTCGGATTGAAATTTTTGATGCATCGCTTTTTCTCAAAGTTAATTCATATCCTCTAAGTCGCAATTCTAAAGGGTCGCCCATAGGTGCGGTTTTGATTAGAGTAACTTCTGTTTGAGGGGTAAGTCCCATATCTAAAATATGTTTTCTTAATGCTTTATCTTCGCAATCAACTGATGAGATAATTGCATCGTGTCCAATAGGTAAATTATCTAATGTTTTTATTTTTCTTAAATCTTTCATATCTATTTTATTATACTTGTAAAAACTAATTCCGAATATATTGTAAGGTGTGGCTAACATTTTTACAATACATTATTGCAAATTATTACAAAAATTTTTACAATGCAATTTGTAGATTAAACATAAATCCCCAACCAACTCTACCACCAGTTCTGATAATTGTTTCGGCAAAACAAGATACTCGTTCGTTAATGCTCTTTTTTATTCCGGCACCAAATTGAGCCCAAGCATTTAGGGTTAGTTTTTCAAGTTCAAGTGAATTTGCTCGAGCCTTGATATCACTCATAATAGGTATTACGCAACCTGCAAAAATATAAGGTTAGGATTATTTGCGTTGATGTTGATTGTGCCTTGTGAGAAAATTCCACCGCCCAAACCATCTGCTTTGTTGCCTATAAATTGTGTTCTACTTGAGATATTTGTGGTTGAATTTGTTGTTCCTGTTATCGCACCACCTGTTGAACCTGTGGATACGTTGTTTGACTCAAATGAGATGTTGTCTAAAATGACGGTAGTATCTGTATTTGTGTATAATGCTCCGCCTCCAGATGTAGAAGTATTGTTGTTTATTTGAGAATTTGAAATTGTGGCTTTACCGCTTGTAACATAAATTGCTCTATGATTTTCATTTGAAGAAGATTCTGCCGTTGCGATTGCAGATTTAAAATCAGAAAAATCGTTTGCATCAAAAGTTTGAGCAAAAACTGGCATGGCAAAAAATAAAAATATGATTAGGCAAATGTACTTTAAATTCATTGATTTTACTCTTTAAAATTCCCATAAATAATATAGAAATTTAGAATAAAAAATAACATTGACCACTCGACGATATTAAAGAATTAAGAAAAATATTCAAATTACAAGTATTTATATGCTACTATAATTA
>CAVFCO010000109.1:3654-7210 GCA_963620955.1 Alistipes senegalensis
GGAGAAATAGATGCTTGCTTATATATACAAAGAACACGGAAAATTTGAACTAATAGAAAAAGAAAAACCACAAATAATTGACTCAAAAGATGCAATTGTAAAAGTTACTATGAGTAGCATTTGTACAAGCGATTTGCATATAAAACTTGGCTCTGTGCCAAGAGCCGTTACTGGAATTACAGTAGGACACGAAATGGTCGGTGTGGTCGAAGAAATTGGTTCTGATGTAAAAAACGTTAAAGTTGGTGATAGAGTAACTGTTAATGTAGAAACATTTTGCGGTGAATGTTTTTTCTGCAAAAATGGATATGTAAATAATTGCACAGATAAAAATGGTGGCTGGGCTTTAGGTTGCCGTATTGACGGTGGACAAACTGAATATGTAAGAGTTCCTTACGCAAATCAAGGATTGAATAAAATTCCTCAAAATGTAACTGATGAACAAGCACTTTTTGTTGGAGATGTTTTGGCAACAGGATTTTGGGCAACTCGTATATCTGAAATTAAAAAAGAAGATACTGTATTAATTATTGGTGCTGGACCTACTGGAATATGCACCTTGTTGTGTGTAATGTTTAAAAATCCAAAGAAAATAATTGTTTGTGAAAAAGACGAAACAAGAAGAAATTTTGTGAAAAAATATTACCCACAAGTTATTGTTGTTGAACCTGAAAACTGCAAAGAGATTGTGAATAATGAAAGTGAACACGGCGGAGCAGATGTGGTGCTAGAGGTTGCAGGTACAGAGGAAACTTTCAAAATGGCTTGGGATTGTGCAAGACCAAATGCGATAGTTACTATCGTTGCACTTTATGATAAACCGATGATTTTGCCTTTACCTGATATGTATGGCAAGAATTTGATATTTAAAACAGGCGGAGTTGATGGTTGCGATTGCGAGGAAATTTTGTCGTTGATTGCACAAGGCAAAATTGATACAACTCCACTTATAACTCATAAATATAAACTTGAAGATATCGAAAAAGCCTACGAGGTTTTTGAAAATAAACAAGATAATGTTATGAAAATCGCAATTGTAAATTGATTTTTATTTGATACGTCCATAATTGACATAGATATTTTTTATAATGATATTGAAAGGAGATATTGTTATGAAAAATTTGTTTTACAGACATGGATTAGAGCGTATTGCTCAACTTTTGAAAAATGAAGATGCAAAGATGTCAGTATCGATAACTTGCTCTGATGAAGATGATATTGATGAAAACTCTGAAATTGAAATTGACGTAGACAAAGATGAAGATGATGATGATGATGAATTTGATGAAGAAGAACAAGACGACGACTCAGAAAATTCAGACGTAAATTCTATCGAAATAAATATTGAGTTGTAAAAAATGAACAAAATCCAATTCAAATCGTTATATTAATATAAGGAGTTTTTATGAAGAAGATATTTTTAACATTATTGATTTTATGCGTAACTGCAAGTTATGGAGTTTGTTCAACTATGAATTCTTACGATAGTTCAGGCAGAAGAACTGGAAGTTATAGAACAAACGGGACTACGACGACAAGTTATGATTATTCAGGTCGAAAAACTGGAACAATCCGAGAAACTTCTTATGGATATAATACCTATGATAGTTCTGGCAGAAAAACAAGTACTGTAAGAAAAACTTCAAACGGCTACGCAAGATATGATAGTGCGGGCAGAAGAACAGAAACTTATCGCACACAATCGAATGGAACTACGAATATTTACAACTCGACCGGACGAAAAACTGGCAGTTATAGAACCAACTCAAACGGAAAAATAACAAAATACGATGCCTCAGGCCGTAAAGTTGGTGAATATAGATAAAAAGGAAAGGACTTTCGGACAAGGGCTGAATGCTCCCCTGCGGAAAGTCCTACTTCATTATAACATATTTTTTCAGTAAACACAATTCCTTTAATTGTAATATCTGTAGATAAATTCAATTGTATTAATAACTAATGTGATTTAACAATAAAAGGAAGATTAAAATTAATATGAGATTGAGATGTGATTTATCGTTCTTGCTTTTTGTCTATTAAAGATGCTTCTTGCAAAATCCGGATAAAAATGTTATAATCTCCGTAAATTATTCGGAGAAAATATGAAATATATTTATCAAAACCCTGATTGGCATAACTTTATATTGTGCGGAGAAAAAATTCAAAAATTGCTTTTTGATATAAAAAAGGCTCAAGGCTATTTGCTTGGAAAAATGGATTCTTTAGGTTTTGATGTTAAAAATAATGCATTATTACAAGTTTTAACGGAAAATATTATAAAATCTTCAGAGATTGAGGGGCAAATTTTAGATAAACATGTTGTTCGTTCTTCTATCGCACGACGTTTAGGTATAGATATTGGTGGTGAAACGCCTGTTTCAAGAGATGTTGAAGGTGTTGTTGAAATGATGCTTGATGCAACTCAAAATTATGCCGATAAAATGACTAAAGAACGATTAATTGGTTGGCACGCTGCATTGTTCCCTACTGGTTACAGTGGAATGTATAAAATCAAAGTTGGTCAATACAGAGATGACGAGTTAGGACCAATGCAAGTTGTTTCTGGATCAATTGGAAAAGAAAAAGTTCATTATCAAGCTCCTAGTGCAAATATTCTTGAAAATGAAATGTCAGATTTGATAGATTATATTAATAAACAAGATGACATTGATTATTTAATAAAAGCTGGAGTTGTTCACTTATGGTTTGTTGCACTGCACCCATTTGATGATGGTAACGGTAGAATTGCGAGAGCTTTGACGGATATGTTGCTAACAAGAAGTGATGATACACAATATAGATTTTACTCTATGTCAGCACAAATTCAAAAAAATAGAAACAGTTACTATGATATTTTAGAAAAAACTCAAAAAGGCTCAATGGATATTACAGATTGGCTTGTATGGTTTTTGGAAAATTTACTAATTGCAATTCAATCAAGCGAAGAAACGACAAACACTGTTTTGCATAAGGCTGAATTTTGGCAAAAATATTCAACAACAATTTTTAATGAACGCCAAGTAAAAGTTTTAAATAGATTTATGGATAACTTTGAAGGAAATCTTACTACAGCCAAATGGGCAAAAATGTGTAACTGTTCACAAGATACTGCAACTTTGGATATAAAAGATTTAATTTATAAAGATATTTTTGTAAAAGTTGGCAGTGGCCGTTCAACACATTATAAGTTTAAAAAATAATAAGATATTTCTTTGAAATATGCTAAATATTTTGTACAATAATTTTGTACTTTTTTAACATTGTTTAAGAATTTTTATTTAATATGTCCATTTTTGACATATGTATTTTATTGTGATTAATTGAATGAACATTTCTTTATTTTAGTCGTTATATAATGTAAAAGCTATCTTAAAAATGATATATTGTAATGTATTATACAAAATTAATATAAAAAATGATGATGGAGGTTTAATATATGATAGAACGTAGAGAATAAAAAATAGCAAAATTTATAGAATTATTAAAAAAATATGAAACTCCTAAGGTAACTGGATTAATGGCGGATAAAATATATATTTAACACAAAGCATAAAAT
>CAVFCO010000110.1:0-8690 GCA_963620955.1 Alistipes senegalensis
ATAATAATTCTCTTATAATTTATTTCCCTTAAACAAACTTTAATTACACGCCCAACTCCTTGGGCGTTTTTTTTTACGTTATATTTTTTAATACGGATACCGCAACAACCATTAGATTAGTACGTCATTCCGCATAAGTGAACATCAGTGAACGCATTGCGGAATCTTTAACTGCAACGTACTTCGTTCCCCTCTCCAAAATGATTATCAAGCATTTCGTCGGCAGAGTGGTATTACGAAAAATATAATACAACACGAAGAAAAACCCGCAAATGTATCATTCACGGGTATTCATGCCATAGTATGTACTAACTGATCTCAAAAACTTTTTTTAATAAGTACTTACTAATTTTTTAATCCGGAGTTCTGATTTTACTCAGAACTCCTTTTATATAATCTATCCCATTATACTAGGTTCATAGCGATAGATGGTGCTTGGTTGGCTGTTGCTAACAAACTTGCTGATGTTTGTTGAAGAATTTGTTGTTTAATGTAATTTGAAGATTCTTCTGCGATATCAGCATCTTGGATTAATGATTTTGCAGATGTTAAGTTAGTTTCCATTACACCCGCTGCACTAATCGCAGATTCAATTCTTTGTTGGTAACCACCAATTAGTGTTGTTCTATTTGTAATATCTGCTAGTGCTTCATCAATTTGGTCTAAAAATTTTCTTGCATTAGAATCATTCTTATATTGATCTGTAATTTTACCACCTGTAACTCCTAAAATTGTTGAAGCAGAGGCATCAGCAAAGACATCTTTACTTAATTGAATTGTACTTGTTGTATCAGAAGTAATACCTACTTGTAAATTAATATCTTCTGTTACACCAGTACCAATTTTAGAATCAGGGTCAAATAACATTCTGCCATTAAATTCTGAAGATTCTGCCAAACGAGTAATTTCGTCCATTCTTGCTTGAACCTCAGTTTGAATTGCTGTCATTGCGTCTGAACCATAAGTACCGTTTGCTGCTTGTTCTGTTAAATCTCTGATACGTGTTAAGTTATTATTAATAACTGTTAAAACCCCTTCTGTTGTTTCTAACATTGATGCACCCATTTGACCATTGTCTTGTGCAACGCTTAATGAACCAATTTTATAATCTAATTTGTTTGCTACTGCCATACCTGCTGCATCATCTTTTGATGAGTTAATTCTTAAACCAGTTGACATACGTTGCATTGCTGTATTCATTTTTGTTGTTGCACTATTCAATGATTTTTGTGCTGTTAATGATGGGATGTTAGTATTTACTGTAATTGCCATAGTTTGATCTCCTTTCAATTAGTACATTTTGTTGTTTACTATGTATTCCTTACATATCTATTATCGCAATTTGTTAAGATTTCTTAATATTTCTTTAGTTTGAAGTTTCTCAAACTTTAGTTTGAAATTTTGGGCAAACATGCCAATTTGAATGAGCATGACACTAAAAAGCATGCTAAATAGCATGCCTTTAAAGATACCGCAATTCGCTTTGCTCATGCGGTATGACGAAAAAGAATACAACAAACCTCTCATTCGGCAGAGTGCTATGACGAGGACGAGTTAAGTATTGCATAAAATATTTATACGTCATGCCGGATTTATTCCGGCATCTTTTATTTAATTTTGAATAGATACCGCAACGCACTCCGTTTGTGCGGTATGACGAAAAATAATACAACAACCTCTCTCAGTACACGTCATTCCGCATAAGTGAACATCAGTGAACGCATTGCGGAATCTTTAATGACAAAAGATACCGCAACGGAGTGCGGTATGACGAAAATAAATACGCAACAACCTCTCTCAAAACAATTCACTGGATTGTTTTGTTCGGCAGAGTGGTATGACAAATTACCATACAAAAATGGCGGGCATGCTTGAATCAAGCATGCCCGCCGTAGAAATTATGAACTAATAAATTAGTCTTCTTTTCTTTGTGGAATTCTCATCGCATAGAATGTGCGAAGAACAAAGATTAAACTTACTACCAAGAATACGATACCCACGATGTGAGCGTATTTTTGGAATGCAGGGTTAATAGCAATTTCCATTGCTAATAAGCCGAACAATGTTGTAAATTTAATGATTGGGTTCATTGCTACAGAAGATGTATCTTTAAATGGATCACCAACTGTATCACCAACTACTGTTGCGTCATGTAATGGAGTTCCTTTTTCTGCTAAGTCAACTTCAACGATTTTCTTAGCGTTATCCCAACATCCACCTGCGTTAGCCATGAATACTGCTTGGAATAAACCAAATACAGCGATTGCAATCAAGTAACTTACGAAGAATGATACTGGGTGCATGTTTTCGCCAAAAGGAGCAGATAAGAATGCGAATGCTAAAGCGAATGAGAACAATGCAATAAAGATGTTCCACATACCTTTTTGAGCATATTGAGTACAAATCTTAACAACTTCTTTTGAGTTTGAAATGTTAGCAGATTGTTCTTCTGAATCTAATTTGATGTGTTTTCTGATGTATTCAACTGCAGAATATGCACCAGTTGTAACTGCTTGCATAGATGCACCTGAGAACCAGTAAATTACAGCACCACCAGCAATTAAGCCAAGTAATGTGTATGGATTTAATAAGTTCAAAATCATTTCAGGTTGAATACCTAAAGAGTTTTGAATAACTAAGATTAGAGAGAAAATCATAGTTGTAGCACCAACAACTGCAGTACCAATTAATACAGGTTTTGAAGTTGCTTTGAATGTGTTACCAGCACCGTCATTTTCTTCTAAGTATTTTTTAGCGTTGTCGAAATCAGGTTTGAAACCATATTCTTTTTCAATTTCTTCAGCAACGTTAGGAATGCTTTCAATTAATGATAATTCATAAACTGATTGAGCGTTATCTGTTACAGGACCATAAGAGTCTACAGCGATTGTAACAGGACCCATTCCTAAGAAACCGAATGCTACTAAACCGAAAGCAAATACTGATGGATAAATCATTACTGCTTCAGGAATAAATAGACTTGCACCATAAGCCAAGCCCATTAACAATACGATAACTGCACCAATCCAGAAACCAGAGAAGTTACCAGCAACAATACCTGAAAGGATTGTTAATGAAGAACCACCTTCACGAGAAGCAGTTACAACTTCTTTTGTGTGTAATGCTTGAGGTGATGTGAATTTTTTAGTTGCTTCAGGAATTAAAGCAGCACCGATAGTACCACAAGAAATGATTGTTGAAAGTACTAACCATAAGTTACCGCCCATATCTGATAACAACCAGTGGCTTACACCATAAGTCATAGCAATTGATAGGATTGATGTAATCCATACCAAGTTTGTTAAAGGTTGTTCAAAATCGAACTTAGCAGTTTTTGCTGCATATACTTTTGTAACTAAAGCATTTACACCGTAAGAGACTACTGATGTTAAAATCATCAAGAATCTCATAGTGAAAATCCATGCTAATAATTTACATTGATCAACTTCACCGTTTACAGCCAACAAGATGAATGAAACTAAAGCAACACCAGTTACACCATAAGTTTCAAAACCGTCTGCTGTAGGTCCAATTGAATCACCAGCGTTATCACCAGTACAGTCTGCAATAACACCAGGGTTTCTTGGATCGTCTTCTTTGATACCGAATTGAATTTTCATCAAGTCAGAACCGATGTCAGCAATCTTAGTAAAGATACCGCCTGCAACACGTAAAGCAGAAGCACCTAAAGATTCACCGATTGCAAAACCGATGAAGCAAGCACCTGCGATGTTACCAGGAACAAATAATAAGATTAATAACATCAAAATTAATTCTATAGATACAAGTACAACACCGATTGACATACCTGCTTTTAAAGGTAAGTTCAAAATGTTTAAAGGATTACCTTTCAATGCTGTAAATGCTGTTCTTGAGTTAGCCAATGTGTTCATTCTGATACCGAACCATGCAACTGCATAAGAACCTAAAATACCGATAACTGAAAATGCTAAAATGATTAGAACACCTTGCCAACCCATTTTAGCCAATCCACCAAAGTAAAATGCAATACATAAACCGATTAGAATTTCTAATGCGATTAAGAATTTACCTTGTTGAATCAAGTAAGTTTTACAAGTTTCAAAAATTGTGTTACCAACATCTGCCATGCATTTGTGAACTTCAATTTTCTTAACTTGTGCAAACGCAATAAGACCAAAAATCAAGCCTAAAACTGATACCGCAATACCAATCAACAACAAAGTGTGACCTAACGGATAGTTTTTAGCGATTTCTGGAACGACTAAATCTGCTTCACTTGCAAATGCAGGAGCAGACACCATTAACAATGAAAGCAATGAAGCCATCAATGTTTGTTTCGCTCTTTTTTTCATTTCTTCTCCTTCACTAAAAAAAAGTTAAAATATTAATATCCAAGTTTATTCTTGCATAAAAAAATATAAAAGCAAATTTTGTAAACAAACTTTACGTAAAAATCCCCCTAATGGGGGATAGGCTTAAATTAGTGTAAATATTACATTATAAACTATTGTAAATTTTTTACGAAATACTAGCAAATTTATTTTTTAGGAATTTTATATAAGTGTACAATTTACTAAAATCAGAATCGCTAAATTATGATACTTAACAGTTTAGATATTCAAAAAACTTCTTACATTCAACCAAAAACTCAAACTCAGGATAAGACAGTTACAACTCAGAACGTACAACCAGAAGTTAAAACTGATGACAAAAAAGGTTCTAAAGCAATTGCTAACTACTTTAGAGGTGAACAATTAGTAAGTTTTAAAGGTCATCACTGTGACAAATCTGATTTTAAAGTAAAAAGAGAAGAAGGTATTCCATGTGCTTGTTGTGGTCGTATGATGATGACTAACAACGGCGTTAAACAATTTGAAAGCAAGGCTGTAGGTGCTACAGGCGAATATTTGCAAGGTCTTTTGAACGCAAATATGGAATATTTCAGAGGCACTGAAAAAGCAGTTGTTAACTTCCTTGTAAAAACTTCTCAAGAAAACCCAAAACTTACAATGAAAGGTTTGTTGACAAAATATTCTCCAAACGCAAAAGTTTTGCTAGAAGACGAACAATATAACGTATTAAATGAATTATCAGCAAAAGCATCTGTTTTAGGTAAAGATAACGCAGTAGAAAAATGCGTAAATCAAGCAAGAAATAAAATTAAAAATAGTACAGACGAAAACCACTTTGAAAGAAAACCTTTCTTAAAATCAATGGTTAACGTTACAAAAGGTTTAAAAGACAAAGAATTAGCAGGTCAATTGTTGGACATTGCAGTAAAACTTCCAATGTCTCAAAATTCGATTGAAGCCTTCATCGTTAAATATGCTCACGGCGACAAAGATGATAAAGCAATCGCTCACAGACTTGCTCAAACTGCCGTATCAACAGCAGAACACATTCACCCAGACACTTTAGGTGGTCCAGACAACACTGCAAACTATGTTGCTGAATGTGGTGATTGCAACTCAAAACGTGGACACATGCCTTTGGAAGAATGGATGCAAAACTTTCCTAACATGCCAAGAAGTGTTCAAAGAAATATTGATGAAGTTACAGAAAGAATTATAAACGGTAATCTTGGTGCAAATTACGACGATTACCCTGTAGATATTCAAAAAACAATGGATAGAGAAACTGGTGGACTTGTAAAAATCAAAGTTAAAAATCCAGAAGAAATCGACAAGGCTCGTGAAGAAAGAGGACTTCCAAAACCTAGTGATAGCAAAGAACCTACTCCATCTAAACGAACTTCTAACGAAAAAGTGAAATAAAACTTTACAATATGGTATCCATAATTTAAAGTTGATATATAATATAAATATAAAATTCAATGGTCAAATAAAAATAAATAAGCACAAAGATATTTAGGAAAGAAAATAGGGTCTCAAAAAAATGCAAGTACAAAGAATTTATGCTGCAATGCCAAAATCGACTATGGCTGTTGCAAAAGAAAACAAATCACAATCTCAAGAAAATCTTAAAAACGTTACAAATCCTTTTGAAGCACAAAATTCATCAAAAGCATCGCAAATTGCTAGAAATTACTTCTTAGGTGGTCAAAACTTAAACATCGCATTCACAGGTTTTCCATGCTCAACAAGTAACTTCAGAGTTAAAGAATTGGAAGATATGCCTTGCACATGCTGTGGTCGTCCAATGATGAACAACAAACAAATCGACGAATTCACAACAAAAGCAAGTCAAGCATGCGGTGCTGGGTTGAATCAAGTATTAGATGAACACATGGATTACTTCAGAGCAGAAGAAAAAGCAATTGTTCACTACATTCAAAAACAATTGAAAGATATGCCTGATGCAACATTAACAACGGCAATCTCAAGAAAAGGTGCAGATGCTGGTCAAATTTTAAAAGATGAACAAATTGACGTTTTAAAAAGAACAAGTGAAAAATCTAAAGAACTTTTAGGTGAAGATAATGCCGTTCAAGGTGCTTGCGAAAGAGCATTGAGTGCATCGTTCGGAATTAGTTCTAGCAGAGTAAAAAGAGGTAAAACTTCAGCATTCAGCAGAACTGGTTTCTTAACAAACTTAGTTGATTTAGAACAAAAGAAAGGTATTGACCACAAAGCAATGCACCAAATCTTAGACGTTGCAGTTCAATTACCAGAATCAGAAAAAACAATTCAAAAAATGCTTACAAACTATGCTTACGGCGGAAGCGATTCTAAATTCGCTCGCAGATTAATCCAAAAAGCAGTTGTAACAGCAGAACATATCCACCCAAAATCTAAAGGTGGTCCAAACGCAACTGATAACTACATGGGTGAATGCCAAGAATGTAACGGTTCTCGTGGCAACATGTCTTACGAAGAATGGATGAAAAAATATCCAAACATGCCAGACAACATTCAAGTTAACGCAGATGCAGTAACAGAAGAAATTATCAAAGGTAAAATCGGTGGAAACTATGATGATTACCCAGTTGATATGAAAGCCGCAGTTGAAAAAGAAACTGAAGGTAGAGTAGTTATCAAAGTTAAAAACCCAGAAGAAATTGATAAAGCACGTGAAGAAAGAGGTTTATCTCAACCTGTAGCAGATGCTAAAGAAAAAGCAAACGCTGGCGGTGCTTACCAAGGTTCTTACCACGGTTCAACTTCAAAATCTGGCGAAGCAAATTCAACAGAAAAAACAACAAAACCTAACAAATCAGGTAAACCTAAAAAAACTGGTAAAAAACACAAAATCGTTAGATTCCCAGAAGCACAACAAACTCAAAACACTCAACAAGCACAAGATTCAGAAGAAGTTGCTGCTTAGTCAGACATAACACAAAATAATATATTGCAGAAATAAAAATCCTATTCTTGAAAAAGAATAGGATTTTTACTGCATTGAAAACTTCGTTAAACCTTACGTAAAAAAGTTAAAAACTTGTCGCCATATTTTTTTTGCTTAATAACCTCAAAACCTGTAAGGTCAACTTCTGTTGTGTGTTCAAGAATTACAATTGAGCAATCTTTTATGGTAGAAAGTGCTTGCTCGTAAACTCCCGCATAATACGGTGGGTCAAGGTAAACCACATCGAAATGCTCACCTGTAGTAAATTTTAAACTATCACCTTTTATTAGAGTTTGCTTTTCGCCTATTGATTTGTAGTTGTTTTCTAAAATTCTAAAAACTTTTGGATTTTTTTCTATTGCAACAACATGTCCAAAGCCTCGTGATAAGGCTTCAAGCCCCATAATTCCAGAACCTGCAAACATATCTAGAAAACTTGCACCGTCAAAATCAATAATTGATTGAAGTGTATTAAATAGTGCCATTCGAACTTTTGAAAGTGTTGGGCGAGTAATATTTTCATCAGGGGCAAGAACCTTTTGCCCTTTATATTTTCCAGCAGTAATATTCATTTTATGCTCCGTTGATTGAAAAATAAACATCTTTCAATCGTTTTTTGCTAATGTGTGTATATAATTGAGTTGTCGCAACATCACTGTGTCCTAAAAGTTCTTGTACAACACGCAAATCTGCACCGTTTTCGAGCAAATGGGTTGCATAAGAGTGCCTTAGGGTGTGTGGCGAAATATTTTTATGGATTTTTTTGCCTTGTTCGTGGATAAATGTATAAATATCTTGTCGAGTTAGTTGTCTACCATTGTCTGAAATTAAAAGAATATTTGTGCTCAGACGGAATTTTTTAACCAAAAAATCTCTTTCTTTCAAATAATCTTTTAATGCTTCTATTGCCTTTTTGCCTAAAGGTACAATACGTTCTTTTGACCCTTTACCAAAGGCTGTCAGATATTTTGCACTCAAATCAAAATTATTTATTTTCAAATTTGTCAATTCTGAAACACGAAGTCCACAACCGTAAAGAAGTTCTATAATTACACGTTGAGTTTTAGTAAGATTTTCACGTAAAATTTCTTCGATTTCAGAAATTGTCATAACTTTTGGCAAACGTTGTGGGATTTTTGGACGTTCAATCGTTATTGTTGGGTCGATTTTGCACAATTCATTTGCACAAAGCCACTTAAAAAACCCTCTCAAAGATGCAATTTTTCTGATAACACTTGTTGGTGAATAATCATTTTCACGCAAAAAACGAATGTAAGAATTTATGCTCATACGAGTAACATTGTCAAAATCTGGGTGCTGACAATAGTCAAAAAACATTGACAAATCTCGACGATAGGCATCAATTGTATTTTTTGCCAATCCTCGTTCTAATTCAAGGTATT
>CAVFCO010000111.1:0-10108 GCA_963620955.1 Alistipes senegalensis
AATCCACACATTGCACGTTGGTATGACATAAATTATTTAATCGAAAAGATTTCTCAAAAATTAGAAGAAATCACACCTGAACTTGAAAAAGAATTTGCAAAAGAAGATGTCGATGTTACAAAAACATTATACAAACAAACTTTGAAAAGTGGGGCAGGCGATTTCAGTGCGAAATACAAAGAAATTTATGACAAAATTGATTCATTATTAGATGCTTATAAAAAAGAAATCTCAGAAGAACTTTCAAAAAAAGAAGAACAAGAAAAACTTGTAAAAAAAGTCAAAGAGGTTATAAGCAAAGCAATAGACAACAAAAGCAAACATTTAACAGAAGATGATATTAACGACAAAGTAATCCTTGAACTTACAAATAATGGACTTTGGACTGTCCCTGGAGGGGCTTGGTGTTCTGCAGGTGTTCCTGCATTCCAAAAAATGAGCGAATGCGGAAGTTATCCTATTTTTAAGCATTACGATTTCGAAGGTAATGAAGTAACAAAATATGCAAATTTAGATTGCCAAACTCCATATTATTTTGTTTACCTAGAAAATGGCAAATATAACAACAAAGTTATTGATATTTTCATCAAGCACTTGGAAAAATTCCAAGAAGATTATAACTTTGACGGATTTAGAGTTGACCATGTTGACCATATTGTCGACAAATTTTCAGTAAAAGACGGTACTCCAATCAGTTACAGAGCCCCATTAAAGGTTCTTGCAGAAATGAATAAGCATATGAAAAGCAAAATTCCGTATTTTGCAACACTTGCAGAATATATGCTTGGCGACAAATATTTGAAAGAATATCACGAAGATATGCATTTTGACGTGCTTTGGGGTAATGACATTCCTTGTCAATCAGACAAAACTCCTGAAAACATTATGAATGACAATCAAGAACTTACAAATTACAACGTAAGTTTAAAAGATAAAAATTACGTATCAATTTTAAAAACATACAACAATCAGGACGGAGAATTCCCTGTATTTGACAGATTTCCGACACAATTAGGCGAAAACGGTGCAATCTTCAAATGGTTCAAATACAAATTCTTATCAGGCGGTAAATTTGCAAACAGACCTGTAATGTATGTTGACGGCGACGAAACATTTACAGAAAGAGAAGTAGAAAAAACTGTTGGACACGAAATTTCAATGTGTAGGAACAAAAACTATCACTTCTTCAATAGATTTGACTCAGTAAATAGACTTGCAAAAAGGTTTGAAGCAGTAACTGAGGGTGAAGCACAAATTATCACAGAAGATGAAGACGGTTACGTATGTTGGTTAGTTTCTAAAGAAACCTTAAAAACTGCGTTATTAGTTGTTGCAAACTATCAAGCACCAACAGAATACTTCACAAAAACTAACGAAAACGGTGAAAACGTTACAGAATTAAAATATGGTCAAGATGTTTTAGACAAGTCCATCTCAATCCCTGGGGATTACAAAGCAACTGCAGAATACGTTTTCAATGGAGAAGATTTTGAACGCACAGAATTTTCTAATCCAGAAACTGAATTAAAATTCGACAAATTATACCCAAGTCAATTCAAAATCATTGAATTACAAAGATAATCTATGCGTTTATTGGATTTGTTACAAGCGACAAAGTTGTCGATTTTTGACGTGAACTTTTTAACTTGAAAAGTCTACTTTCAACAAACGGAACGTGTGATGATTCAGGTTTATTTTCAATAAATTTTTTATAATAACGCATTGCATCTACTGAACGTTTTAATTTGTCAAAGCAAATACCAATGCCTAACAATGCTTTTGCGTAAGTTGGTTTTACTTTTAAAATTTTGTTAAATACAGAACTTGCATCTTTGTATTCGTCTAAACTCATTAATAATGCGGCTTTGTGTTTGTATGCTTTTAAAAAGTCTGGTGCAACTTCAATAATTCTTTGGTAAATCATTAATGCCAATTCTTGTTCGCCAACAAGTTCGTGAGCCAATGCCAATTGAACTTGTGCATTCAAGTTTTCTGGATTTAATTGAATTGAGCGGATTAAGCATTTAATTGCAGGACACGGTGTTCCATTCAATAAATGGCAAATTCCTAATTCATAAAAAATGGCAAAATCATTTTTTTCAAAAGATAATGCTTTTTGTAAAGTTTCAATCGCCTTATCGTAATTTTGAAGATATTTATAAGATAGTGCTAAGCCATAATAAGCCTCTACGTTATCTCTTTTGTAGAAGATTGAACGTAAGTATTTTGGAATAGATTCTTGAAACATATTTGCAAGTCTTAAAGCATCTGCTTTAACGCATAATTTGTAAGATTCATCTGTACTAAGTGCAGATTTCACAGTTATTTCAGAAAATTTCTTATTATCAGGTTTGTTTTCTAACTTGATTGACACTATGTAATTCCCCTTCTGTGTCTTAATTGTATAAATTTTTCGTTAACAAAGTAACAACCAAAAGGTGTATTTTGTATCAATCCATGGATTTATAAATGATTATGTGATATAAAATTATTATGAGAAAAATGTTGTTGATATGTGTATTTATGCTATTTTTACTGCCAGCATGGGCAGAAGATAGTGTAACGCTCGACAAGGTAGAAAAACAAAAAGTAACTCTAAAAGAACCCGTAAAAAAACTGCAAGGTTCTCTATTAATAAATGACAAACAAGTTTTAGAAGATTTGCTTGAATATCAAGCAAAAAAAGATTGCGAGGATATCGAAAAACTTTGGAAAGGCACAGTTGAAAACAATCAAGTCATTGAGTTTGCACTAAAAAAACTCGCAACACCTGAAAGCCAAAGAAGAATTCACTCGTCATTGATGTCAAAAACTCTTTCTGCAATTGTGAGTGGTGCTTCGTTTGCACCGTCTTTTGCAGGAATGAATTCATACATTCAAACTGGTGCTTTTGCTGCGGGAAGATTGGCTCAAACTCTTTTAAACCGCAAAAATATGCCAAAAGAAACTCCTCTTACAGATACAGAACTTATTGAACTTGCAGGACTTGTTGAAGAATTGCAAGATAAAATCATTGATGCATATTACAACTACAAAAACTCATTATCATTATTAAAAGACACAAGAGCAAGACTACTTTTGTACAACAAAAATTATTATCAAGCCTTAGATAAAGGCGATTTACTTGATACAACAATCTCGTCTGCAATGTACGATAATATGACATTGCAAGAATTTCAAGCAGAAGAAACTGCAAAAAAATATTACTTAGAATTACAAAGGCTTGCGGGTAAAAAAGCCGTTGATAGTTTGAGTTTGTATCAATTTAATACAAATTCTGCACTAATAAAAGGAGATATGAAATAATGAAAAAATTATATTTAGTACTTCTTTTATTACTTTTAATTTCACCTGTATTTGCAACAACTTTGGACGAAGTAACAGACTCAAAATCTCCAGCCTACAGAGTTGGAACATCTGACAATGTCGAAAAGGTCTACAAATACAAGGCTTCAATCAGCACAAAACAAGTTAAAAACAATGGAGATGAAATATCAACTGAGGGCTTAACTTATGCAGATTTGAGTATTATTAAAATTTCAAAAGAGATTTCTCAATCCGTTGAAATGGATTATAGCGATATGATGGCTGATTTATCACTTCTTTGGCAAGGTGCAGCAACAAAGAGCGATACCATTAAATATGCACTCTACAAATTGTCAAATCCAGAGGCTGATAAACCTGACGAAAAATCCGTTAAAAAAGTTTTGACAACGATTGCAAATATGTCAACTCTTGTAGGTGCAGGTTCAGGAAACCCTTTACTTTCAACAGGTGCGTTCTTTACAGGTTCTATGCTTAGCATTATGGGACAAGATACAAAGGCGATGAACTACAAGTATTCAAAAGTTAGCGATGCTGATATGATTATTCTTGTTAGAAAAATCGATGATTTGCAACAAAAAATTGTTAACAGATATTTTGATTATATGACCGCACGAGAAATTTATGATAGAACATCAAAAATGACAAAACAAAGATATAACAACTATAAACTTGCTCAAAATGGTAAAAAAGAAATGATTTTGATTTCAGATGCATATTACAGAGATTCTCTTGATTTGCAAATGAGAGCAAAAAATGATTTCTATTCAAAACGAGCACAACTTGAACAACTTGTGGGAGCAGACGTTTTTAAGCAATTCGAAAGTTCTCTAACTTCAAGAGCAAAAAAATAAAAGAGGCAAAAATGGAAGATTTAACAGTATCGTATCAATATACAAAACAAGACATCGCAAACTTTGTGCTAGATTCTTATTCATTCGAAAAAGTAAGATGCACATTGCTACTTATTTTCAACATAACTGCATTTATCATCGGTGTAATCTTCATTTGCCTACAGAAAGTAGCCATCGGAGTGTTATTCATTGGTGTTTCGCTAATCGTATTCCCAATGCTTTTGTACGCATCTTTTGTTACCGCAGAAAAAACTCTAAAACAAATCACGAATGTTGTCTGCTCAATCACTAATGACGGGCTAAGTTTTATGACAAATCTTGGCAACAACGTAATTCCATACAAAGATATTTGCGACATCAAATTAACAGAAGAACTTATTTTTGTATATGTCGGTAAAAATAGCACTCTAATGATTCCAAAAAGAGCCTTCAAATCTTTAGAAAAAGCATTAGACTTCGCATCTGCATTGATGAGCAGATTTAATAATGCAAAAATTAGTTAATACTTAATAATTGACGATTTCGTTCTTTTAAAACATCTTTTGACGGTTTAATTTCAATCATATCCCAAGGTAAATCTTCATCTAAATCGTAATTTCTAATTGTATAATCGTCTGGATTAAATTTACCTTTTGAGGCTTTTTTATATGCACCCAAACTGTCGCCATTTTTGTAAATATCTAAGATAAAATCAGTAAAAGACTCATCACCACGAGATAAAACCGTTTGCCAATAGTCCCATTTTATACTTGAAAATCCTGCTTTTACGCCCATTTTATGAAATTCTTTTTTAAGATAATTTTGTCGTTTTTCCAATTCATTTGTTGGAACACGTCCGCACCATTGAAGTGGAGTGTTTGGCTTTGGAACAAATGATGAAAATGCAAAAGAAACTTCAAAACCTTTATTTGCAGATTTTAAGCGTTTTGCAAGAGATATCATTTCATCTAAATCTTGTTGTGTTTCGGTCGGAATACCTATCATTGCATAGATTTTAACACCTTTTAAACCATTTTTTCTAATTCTTTCAACTGTGTCAAAAATTTGTTGCTCTGAAATATTTTTATTAATAACTTTTCTAAGTCTTTCACTACCCGCCTCAATTGCGATAGTTACGTGTTTTTGATGTCCTGCCACCAACGTTTTAAGAACAGCATCATCACAACCATCAACTCTCAATGACGAAATACTCATCTCGATTTCAGGTCTTTGTTGAATTTTTTCGTAAATATATTCGCAAATTTGCTTAAATTTTGGGTGAATTGAAACTTGTGCACCTAAAAGTGCCAATTTATTCGTATGTTCTAACCCTAAATCAATCGTTTTGATAATATTTTCATACGAGGCAAATCTAACAGGCAAATTCAAATATGATGCTAAACAAAAAGCACAACAATTTGCACACCCTCTTGAAATTTCAACAATAAACATATTGTCAAAAAAGGCTTCATCACTCAAAATCGGAGTATAAACACATTCTTCAATCTTTGCACAACTTTTTACAACAGATTTTTGATTTAAAACTGGAACATAAACACTTTCAACCTCTGCGATTTTTTTCAAGATTTCAAGTTTTGATTGCCCTTTCATTTCAGCAATGATATCAACAACTGCCGTGTTAACATTTTCACCATCGCCAATAATCATAAAATCAAAAAAATCTTTGTATGGCATAGGATTTGCCGTTAAAACAGGTCCACCACCAAAAACTAAAGGGTGATTTTCACCACGTTCCTTTGACAAAAGCGGAATATTGTATTTTTCTAAAATTTTAAAAATATTTATGAAATCTAAATCGAAAGAGAATGAAAAACTCATCGCATCAACATCTTCAGGTCTAATATTAGTTTTTTCGGTATCAGTATAAATTCTTTCAACATTCACATTGTCTTTTTCGTCAATCGCTTTATACATCCATAAATACCCTAGCGATGACATTGCAAAAGAATAGCAATTTGGAAACACACTCCAAACATTGCAATTGGCATTCTTATTGAAATTCTTGCTATATAAAACTTTTTCCATTTTACTTTGATTTATTTATTGTTTTTAAGTATAATTCATCAATTAAAACCGTAACAATTGCGGCAATTGCAGGTGCTAAAATTAAACCTAAAAATCCGCCGAATTTACCACCAACTAACAACGCAAAAATTACAACTAATGGATGTAAATCCATAAATTTACCGAATACGAGCGGTCTAATAATGTTATTAGAAATTTGTTGTACCCCTAAGAATATCGCAATAACAATACCTACAACAATTATACCTTTTTTGTATGCACTTAAAATAATAAGAGTCAAAGCAATTGTAGGTCCTAAAACAGGGATAATATCCAAAACTCCAGCGATTAAACCAAGAGAGAATGCAAATTCAACTCTTAAAATTAATAATGAAAATGCAATTAACAACCAAATACAAGCCCCTGAAATGATTGATGCAATTACATATCCGCCAACTTTTTGATATATTTTTGTAAAAATCTTTTCTGCTTTGTTTTTCAATTTATCAGGGAAAAATTCTAAGAATTTATCTTTCATATAGCAAGAATCTTGCAACATATAGAATAAAATTGTAATTACGGCAATGAAAATAATTATCCCTTGAACAAATCCAATCGTAATGTTCAAAGATTGGCTCAAAATATCTCTTACAATATCATCACCATTGCTCATTACATTATCAAAAGTTACATATTCAGAAAAATTATGTCCTGCAAAACTAAATGTATGCAAATACGTTTGAACCTCTGCAATTTTTGTTGGCAAAGTTTGAACAAACACACTGATTTGCTCAATTGTAATTGTCAAAACTGGCAAAATAAATGCCAATGTCAAAATTACAGACGATGTAATTACAATCAAGGTTGAAGCAGTTCTATTTTTAGTCTTTTTATCTAACCAATTAACCAACGGTAACATTGAACATGCCAGTACGAAACAAGCAAAGAACAACATTACGATATCACTTACTTGTGGAATAAAGTTCAAAAGAATTAAAACTAATATTAAAAATACGACGTTTTTTACAGTAAGCATTTCTTTAAATAGCATAAAACTACTCCATTCTATTCTGTTTAAGTTCTAATAGTTCGTCAATTTCTTTTTGTAATTCTAATGCAGTGTACAAATCATTATTATTGATAATTTTCATATCAATAAACAATTGTCCTATTTGCATTTTTTGAAATTTTTGAACATCTAAAGCCATACCTAATTGGATAAGATTAATTTTGCCAGAAGCAAGTAAAATTTCCCCTAATCGTTGATGTTCTGTAACATCAGTCCAATCATTAATGTTGTTTAGATTTTTCATAAAATAATTATATCAAATGCAAGAAAAAATACCACTACCCAAGTTTATAAAAAACGACGGTGATTAATTTCACCGCCGTTTAATCGTTTTATATTAATTTTGTTTGTTCAACATCTGCTGTTTCTTGAGAAGTTTCAGTTGCAGGTTTTGCCTTATCAACAATTGCATCTTCCTCTTCCGGTGAAATAATCTTGTTAACTGAAACAACAGTGTCATTGTCAACCAAGTTTTGAGCCCTTACACCAGTTGCAGGTCTACCTTGTTGAGAAATATCTGCTGCCTTGATACGAGTAACAATACCATTTGCAGTAACAAGCATAATGTCATCTAATTCAGAAACGATAGTCAAAGCAACAAGTCTTGATTCGTTTGTTTTAAACTTAGTTGCAATCAAACCGATACCACCTCTGTTTTGACCTCTGAATTCAGAAAGTTTTGTACGTTTTCCGAAACCGTCAGACGTTACAACAAGTAAGTCTGCATCATAATTTTGTGGAACGATATCGCAACCAATTAATTCGTCGCCAGTTCTCAATTTCATAGATGTAACACCTCTTGCACTTCTGCCTAAAGGTCTTAAGTCTTCAATACTAAATCTAATAGCCATACCGCATTTTGTACCGATAATGATTTCATCTTTCGGATTTGCTAATTTAACCCAATTCAATTCATCATTTTCTTCCAAACTGATTGCGATAATACCATTACGTCTGATATTAGCAAAGTTATCTAACTCAATTCTCTTGATGTAACCTGATTTTGTTAACATAATCAAGTTCAAATCGTGAGAGAAGTTGCTTACAGGAACAACTGCAGTGATTCTTTCATCTTGAGAAATCGGTAATACATTGATGATAGGTAAACCTTTTGCTTGACGTTGACCTTCTGGGAAGTCATAAACATTCAAACTATAAACAGTACCTTTTGATGAGAAGAACAATACTTTATCGTGCATCATTGCAGTAAAGAAATGTTGAATATCATCATCATCTTTAGTTTTCATACCAGATTTGCCACGAGTTGCTCTGTTTTGTCTTTCAAATGTATCAAGAGAAATACGTTTGATGTAACCTTGGTGAGTGATAAACACTGCCATTGGAGTGTTTGGAGTTAAATCTTCAATACTCATTTCGCCTTGTTCTGCGATAATTTGAGTTTTTCTTTCATCACCGTATTTTTCTTTATCTTCAAGCAATTCAGTTTTAATAATTGCAAGAACTTTCTTTCTATCTGCAAGAATTGCTTCATATTCTGCAATTTTCTTGATTAATTCGTCATATTCAGCTTTGATTTTGTCTTGTTCTAAACCTGTCAAACGTCTTAATTGCATTTCCAAAATTGCGTTTGCTTGGTCGATATCTAAACCAAATTTACTCATCAAACCTGAACGAGCATCTTCAGTTGTTTTAGAAGATTTAATTAATTCAATAACTTCATCTAATGAACCTAAAGCAATCAGCAAACCAGCCAAAATATGTGCTCTAACTTTTGCTTTTTTCAAGTAGTAAATTGTTCTTCTTGTAACAACTTCAACCCTGTGAGCGATAAATTCAGTTAATACTTGGTGTAAATTCAATAATCTTGGTTGATTATCGCATAAAGCAAGCATATTCACACCGAATGTAGTTGCTAATTGAGTATATTTGAACAAGTTGTTTTTAACAACTTCAGGTTTTGCATCACGTTTCAATTCGATAACAATTCTCATACCTTCACGGTCAGATTCATCACGAATATCAGAAATACCTGTAACTCTTTGGTCTTTTACAAGTTCTGCAATTTTCAAAATCAAATCTGATTTGTTAACTTGATATGGAATTTCAGTGATAACAATTGCGGTTCTTGCTTGACGACCGCCACCACCTGCAATTTCTTCAAATGTAGAAACTGCTTGCATTTTGATTGAACCACGACCAGTTTCGTATGCTTGTTTAATTTCATTTAAACCAACAATTGTTGCTGCAGTTGGGAAGTCTGGTCCTTTGATGTATTGCATCAAATCTGAAACAGTCAAATCAGGGTTATCAATCAATGCAACTAAACCGTCAACAACTTCACAAAGGTTGTGAGGTGGAATGTTTGTTGCCATACCAACAGCGATACCTGATGTACCGTTTAACAATAACATTGGTAATCGACAAGGTAAAACTAATGGTTCTTGTAATGAACCGTCAAAGTTTGGTCCAAAATCAACTGTTTCTGAATCAATATCAGCAAGCATTGATTGAGTAATTTTGTGCATTCTTGCCTCTGTATAACGCATTGCGGCAGCACCGTCGCCGTCAACAGAACCAAAGTTACCATGACCATCTACAGTTAGATATCTTGTAGAAAAATCCTGTGCCATACGAACTAAAGCATCATATACAGATGAATCGCCGTGAGGGTGATATTTACCAAGTACTTCACCAACGATTCTGGCACATTTTCTGAACGGTTTATCAGGGTACATGCCCAATTCGTTCATAGCGAATAAAATACGTCTGTGAACAGGTTTTAAACCGTCACGAACATCTGGTAATGCACGTCCTACGATTACACTCATCGCATAATCAATATATGAACGTTTCATTTCTTCTCTAATATTTACAGGAACAATATTTCCTTCTGAAA
>CAVFCO010000112.1:0-4432 GCA_963620955.1 Alistipes senegalensis
CCCAATAACCAATATTTAAAAGTTGTTATTGGGATTCGACTGTTGGGCATAGAACTTTGCATTTGAGTGTAAAAATCTTTAGAAATACGTTTGTGTACAACAGATTATTGCCAAATCTAATGTTTTTGGGACTTTTTGCTGTTCCAATTTTTAAATATTTTTGGCAAAACAAAAAAGTTGTATTTTTCTATACTTTTTCAAGTTTCTTTTTACTAGTTTTGTCAACAGGTGTGTATCCTTGCCATTACTGGCATACATACTTTTTCTATATCTTTTTGATTGTTGCATTTTGGTTAATGAATAATGAAAATTCTATAGGAAATTTAAGAAAAAATGCTTTAATTTCGTTTGGAATAATGTCATTTTTCCTTGTTTTGCATACTCCTCAAATGCCAAATTATTCTTTCATTTATAAAAGTTATACGAAAGATTTGATAAAATTTATTGAAAAAGACGACAACTTAAGAAATGCACAAATAATTCAAAATGACGGATTGATTTACGAAATGTCGCCATATTCTTATGGGAAAACATACAAATTTAAAAATTATTGCCATATTGAAAACAAAACTGAATACGATTTATGGAATATTTCAACACAAATTTGTCCGACTGAAAATGCAATGTGGCAAGCACGCAAGCACCCTGAGGTTTTGAGCAAGGTTGTTGACGATAACACTTACACTTATATAAAAGAAAGTAAGTTAGAAACTATTAATAAAAATATTCTAATCAAGACAAATAGTGGCGATTTTTCGTTTGAAAAATATGACTGTTTTAGAGAATATTGCTTCTGGAAAATTACTGTAAAATAAATTGTAACAATTGTAATAAAAATAAGCCCAAACTAGCAAAAAAAAAGATTTTCATGCCTTATAATAAAGTAGAAGTGTGTGAATAAGGGGCAAATTGTGAGAATCAATCCAATCACAAGTAATATAGTTAATTTTAAACAAGCAAAAAACGTTAACGCAAGACCAAATTTGAATTATGCGTCTGATGTTGTAAACATCAATAAGAATACCATAGGTATTGAACGTCAAGGTAAAAATCTTCACGTTTCGTTTACTGGTAACTTTGCAAATCCAGTGGATGCAGGTATTCAATTCAAAATTGCAGGTGTAACTCGTCATCAAAAAGGAATGGCAGGTGCTCATGCTGCAGCGACTGATGATAATTTGGTTCAATTGGCTAAATCTGATTGGAAAGACGGTCAAAAATTAAACTATGCTTATGACGAAGAAACAAAAACTTTGAAATTAAGCGACCCTAAATTCGGTGAAATCGGTACTGTTCCAACTCCAGTTGCTGAAAGTTTTATGAATGTTATCAACACTGATAAAGATAACTTCCAATTTGAACTTACAAATGTTACTGGTGGTGTAACTTCAGACTTTCCGATTATCGCAGCAAAAGCAAATTTGAAATATGTTGGTAACGATGAAAAAGTAAGAGAAAATGCTCAAAATTCATTCAATGCTTTGATTGATTCAAAAGATGCAAAAGTTTCAACTTCTGTATCAACTTACCAACCAAACTTCTCACCAAAACAAGTTTTAGAAAAAATCTTTGATGTTGAAGGTAAAAGAAACGGCTTAGGCGAAGTAAGAAAAATTAAAGATGCCGTTGATACAATTGTAAAAGAAATTCAAGACCCTAAAAACAAAAATATCTTAGTTTTAGGCCACTGTTCTCCTGACGGTGATACTGTTGGTTGTGTAATCGGTATGTCATCTGCACTTAAAGGTGCTTATCCTGATAGACACATAGATTGTGCAATTGACGATGATATTCCAAACTCATTTAGTAGAGTTCCAGGTGTTGAAGATATTAAAAGACCTTTTAACCAAAAGGCTGTAAATTCAGTTAAGAAAAATATTGAAATGCTTGAAAAAAGCACAAATCCTCTTGCCGGAAAACAAATTGAAACATTAAATAAAGAGTTGGCTCGTTTGACAGATAAATCAAAAATGTTTGATCCTGATACAGTAGACGGCAAAGAGGCTAAAAAATATGACCTTGTAATTATGCTTGATACTCCAACTCAAGGTCGTTCAAGCCGTGCATTTAAAAACTATTTTGAAAATGCCGGAAAAACAATTTTTATTGACCACCACCCATTGAAACAAGCAGAATGGGCAAATTCAAAAGAAAATCTTGGCTTTGATATTGGAAAAGCCGTTCAAGATAAATTAGCATTAGTTGTAGATTCAGTACCTGCAGCAACTCAATTGGTTACAGTTGTTTGCGAAAAGGCTGGCATGTTGGCAGAAATGTTCAAAAATTCTGCAGAAAATGCTAAAAAATTCGTTGCAGGTATCATCACTGGTACTCAAACTGATACTTGTGGTTACAAAAACCAAGCCAATTATCACCCAAGCGAAGCAAGACTTCCACAATCTCAAAAAGCAAACTATTATCCAGAAGGTATGTCTAACTACTTGATTAACGAGTTAGACGGTGATATCGATAAAAAATGGATGAGAGAAAATCTTTTCTATGAATTACCAAACAATCCTATTACAAACAATTTAGGTCCTAAAGATGCAGTTTTAAAAATGGCTCTACGTGGTCGTGAAATGTATCCTGAAATTGGTTTAGGCATAATGAAAGTAAATTATGCAGTAATGGAAAACATTTTGAATGAGGCTAAAAAACAAGATGCAAACGTTCAAATGACAGATGTTTACAACTCATTTAAAAACTGTGAAGTTGTATCTGCATTGAAAGCAAATCCTCAATTCTCAAAACCAAATCCAAACCCTGTAACTGATGCTGAAAAAGCCGCAGAAACATATCGTTCACCTTACGATAAAGACAGAGTTGCAGTATTTATGGCACAAAATCAAGTTGAGGGTTCAATCAACAAATTCTCTCAAATTGCTGATAAAAATATGATTAGTTTTTCATTCCGTTCAGGCGGTCAATCAAATGCAGCACAAGTTCTTGCAACAGTATTTGGCGGTGGCGGACACGCAGCAGCAGCAGGTGCTAACATTTCAATGAAAGGTTTAGATTTTAAATCTAAATTGGTTGTAAAAGTAAACGGTCAAGTTGCAAGCGACGCAAAAACAATTTACGACGCAGCAAACAAAAACGTTCAAGTTTCAGAAAATAACAAAATAAACTTCAAAGATAAAGCAAAGATGATGAACAAAATCGAAATTGAAATGTCACAAGACGGCAACGGTAGAACTTGTTCAGAAATTATCAGAGATGTTCTAGGCGAAATGAGAAAAACTCAACCTGCACAACCTCAAAGAACTTACGGTGGTTACGCAAACAGAGCATAGAATATTAACATAGAATTATACAAAGATGTGTCAGGGTTTATTTCTGGCACTTTTTGTTGTAAAATTTACCTATGAGTAAATCAAACTGGTCAAAAATAGGATTAATTTTTTCAATCATATTTTGGTGTTTTATAACTTTAGTAAGAGTTTTTCATCATTCTCCTTGGTATGACGAATCTCATGCTTGGCAAATTGCTCATGATTTGAATATTTTTGAACTTTTTAGATTTATGAAAGCAGAGGGACATACTGTTCTTTGGTTTTTATGCTTAATGCCTTTTGCAAAAACTAATTTTATGTATCCATATTCAATGTTATTGTTGAATTGGTTCTTTTGTTTTATTGCAATATTAATTCTGTGGCTAAAGGCACCATTTAATAATTGGGTAAAATTTTTAATCTCGTTTGGCTTTCCTTTTTTAGGAATGTATTCCGTAATTGCAAGATGTTATTCACTCGGAATAATGTTTTTATTTATGTTGCTTGCTCTTGAAAAAGACAAGTTGAAGCACCCAAATTGGTACGCATTATTGCTAATTTTACTTGCGAATACAAGTTTAATGGGGACAATTCCTGCATTTGTTTTAGGGGTTATTTTTGCGTACGAAATGATTAAAAATAAACAAAAAATCCTTGTACCTTTTTCTATTGCAATTTTTGGTGCAATTTTGATTTTGGTACAACTTATAGGTTCACTGGACGCAGGGCTTGCTTATTATCCCGAACGAATAACTTTGTTTAACGTATTACTTGCACATATTACTTTTAACAGTTTTTGGGTGTGGACTTTTTATAGTGTTTTAACTCTGATTTTTTTGATAATTTTTCATGTAAAAAATAAAATTTTTCCTGCATTTTTTGTTTTTTCAATATTAATGCTAGGTGGAATTTTCTGTATATATTTTGGTAGTTTGTGGCATTTATTTTTTATTTATATTTATTTTATTTCTTCTTGTTGGTTGGTTTTGCAAAGAGAAAATTTACAGTGGAAGAATTTAATAACTATTGCTTTGGTTATTATTGCGATTCCTTGTTTTATCTATAAACCTACGGCTAAAGATTTTAATGTTGTTTTCAAAAATAATATAGGCACTGTTGTAAATGAAATAAAAATTGATAAAAATTTGAATGGTTCGACA
>CAVFCO010000113.1:0-50849 GCA_963620955.1 Alistipes senegalensis
ACCAACTGCAATTATTGCTCACACTACAAAAGGTAAAGGCGTTTCATTTATGGAAAACCAAGCAGGCTGGCATGGTAAAGCACCTAACGATGAAGAAATGGAAAAAGCCTTAGCAGAATTAGCATAAGAGGATAAAACGATGACAGTTACTCAATTAGATAAAGACAGAATTTTAGAAGTACACAAACAAACAGCAGAAGTTATTAAAAAAGGAAACGGTCCTTTCTTCGCTAGAGTTTATGACAAAGACGGAAACATTGTTGCTGAAGCAGGTAATTCAGTTGTAAAAGACAATTGCCCAGTATATCACGCAGAAGTTAATGCAATCAGATGTGCTTGTGCAAACTTAAAAACTTACGACTTAGCACCTTACGATTTGTCATTGTACGTAAACGCTGAACCTTGCATAATGTGCGTTGGTGCAATTATGTGGTCTGGTATTAAAAAAGTTTACTACGGTGTTCCATCTAAAGATGTTGAAAGAATTACAGGTTTCGATGAAGGCTTCAAACCAAACTGGCATGAAGAATTTGCTAAACGTGGTATTGAAGTTGAAGGCAATATTGAAGTTGAAGCAGGTAAAAAAGTTCTTGAAGACTATGTAAATAGTGGTAAAGAAGTTTACATGCCATCAAGATAAGATGTAATTCTTAGTTTAAACTTAAATCGGCACGGATTTTGAAAAAATCCGTGCCGATTGTTTTACTTTGTTTTTGTCATACCCCTCTGTCAAATTTTGTGTCATACCGCAATAAAGTGCGGTATCTATTTTTGACGAGAGGTTGTGGAATTACGTGTTTTATTATTTAATAAGTGCTTGAACTTCTTTGAAGTGAGGGTGTCTAGAAGTTTTCAATAATTCAAATAAAACTGCTTCTGTTGCAGAAATTTTTGCACCGTTTTGTTCCATTAATCTAATTCCAGATTTGAAATCGTCTTTTTTACGGCTTGCACAAGCATCTTTTACAACGTAAACTTCAAAGCCGTTTTCGATTAAGTCTGCAACTGTTTGGTGAACGCAAATATGTGCTTCAATACCACCAATAATGATTTGTTTTTTACCGAAAGATTTTAATTTATCCAAAAATCCTTCATCTTTTAATGCTGAAAATGCTGTTTTTTCAAACATTGTAGTATTTTCACCGATGTGAGTTGAAACAAAATCAACAGTTTTTCCCAAACCTTTTGGATATTGTTCTGTAATGATTGTTGGAATACCTAAAATATTTGCAGTTTGCAAAAGAATATTACTTTTTTTTACTACAGTATTTTTTTCAAGCATTGCTACTAATTTTTCTTGAATATCAATCAATAAAAGTAGGCAATTTTTTTCGTCTAAAGTGTTCATATTTTCTCCTTATTTCTGTGAAATTTTTAAGGCGTTGTCTAAATCTGCGATGATATCATCAACATCTTCTAGTCCAACTGAAAGTCGCATAAAATCTCGTCCAATACCACATTCTTCCATTTGCTCATCTGTCAATTGACGGTGAGTTGTAAGTGCTGGATATGTAATAATTGTACGAGAATCACCGATATTTGTTGCGTGAATTGGAAGTTTTAAATTTTCGATAAACTTAACTCCACTTTCTCCGCCGTTTTTAATTCCAAAACTTACGATAGATGACGCACCTTTTGGCATATATTTTTTTGCTAATTCGTGGTAAGGACTGTCTTCTAGCATTGGATAATTTACCCAAGTAACGGCTTCGTGATTTTTCAAGAAGTTTGCAACCTTAAGTGCAGTGTTAGAAAGTCTTTCCATTCTCAACGAAAGTGTTTCTAAGCCTTGAATAATCAAGAATGAATTCATTGGGCTAATGCAAGTACCTAAATCTCTTATCAATTGTGCTCTTGCTTTTACAATGTAAGCCATTTTTCCAAAGCATTCTACGTATTTTGTTCCGTGATAACTTTCATCAGGTTCTGTTAATTGAGGGAATTTGCCTGATTTTGCCCAATCAAAATTACCGCTATCAACGATTATTCCACCCATTGAGTTTCCGTGTCCACCGATATATTTTGTTAGTGAGTGAACCACAATATCTGCACCCCATTCAAACGGTCTGCAAAGATATGGTGTTGTGATTGTATTATCAACGATTAGTGGAATATTGTGTGCGTGTGCAACTTTTGCAATATTTTCGATGTCTGCAATCTTTAAAGATGGATTATTTAACATTTCAACAAAAATGCATCTTGTTTTATCTGTAATCTTTGCTTCGTAATCTTTTGCATCATCAGAGGTTACAAAATTAGTTTTGATACCCATTTTGCCTAGAGTTACGTTTAAAAGGTTAACTGTACCGCCATACATATTTGTTGAGGCAACTACTTCATCTCCTGAATCAGCAATGTTTAAAATTGCAATAAGTGAGGCAGATTGACCAGAAGACACTGCTAATGCACCAACACCACCCTCAAGTGCTGTGATACGTTCTTCAAGAGTGTTAGTTGTTGGGTTTGAAAGTCTTGTGTAAATATCTCCGCTTTGTTTCAAATCAAATAAATCTGCTGCGTATTGAACTGAGTCAAAACTGTACGCAGTTGTTAAGTACACAGGCACAGTCGGAGATTTTCTATTTTCTGAGGCTTTGTGTGCACCTTGTACGCAAATTGTGTCAAATTTCATTAGTTTCTCACATTCATTTTAATAATATCTGAAATCCAAGGAATATAACTGTATCTTCCCATAAAAGATGTTGCAACCAAGTAGAAAATAAATGTATAAATTAATATTTGCAAAATCGAAAATCCAAAAATTAGTGGCATCATTATTGGGAAAATTACCATTGAAAGAATGTTTCTAACAATTGGAATAAAATTTATCACTGAAGCAAGCATTCCTAAAATTTGGCATGCTAAAAAGTAAGCAATTGCAAGAAAAATTGATTGAAAAATATGATATTTCAAAAAAGGTCTTACGCTTGATTTTGTAAAAATACCTAGTAAAAGCCAAATAAAACCAATAAAACCTGAAGTTAGATAACTTAATGCAGATACGATTCTTTCAATCATATAAGGTTTTTCGTATCTATTATGCATTTTCAAGCAATTCTCCTCGTCTTAAATCTTCAATATAATCTTCTAACAACTGAATATAAACAAGTTTGTATTCGTCGTTTTCAGGTACTAAGTTTACTGCAACTCTGTATGATTTTAAAGAATCTTCAATTCTATTGTTCATATAGTATGTGTTTGCAATCAAAACGTGAATGCTTGCATCTTCTGGACTTAATTCCAATGCTTTGTTGTAGTATTCAAGAGCCTTGTCGTAATCTTTTGCATTTGAATACATATTTCCAACTAAGATATAAGCATTCATTTGTTCAGGATTTTCTTCAATTGCTTTTTTGTATAATTCTAAAGCACCTTCATTGTCTTTGAAGTCTGCTTTTGAAATTGCGTAGCAAATATAAGTTTTATAATTATCACCCTCAATACCTAATGAAATATCAAAGAATTTGTAAGCATTTTCTTGGTCTTTCATTAAAGAATATGTGTTTGCAATACAGATTGTAACTGTTTTGTTTGTTGGGTTTAATTCATAAACTTTTAAATAATGCTCTAAAGCATTTTTGTAATCAAACAATTTGAAATATATGTTACCCAAATCAACGTGAGAAGTTAAGTTGTCAGGGTCTAGTGATAACGCTTTTTCATAGTATGCTTTTGATTCAATAAAATCATCATAATCGTGGTATAACAAAGCGATTGCGTTATAAATTTCAGGATTTAATGAATAGAAATCAATTGCACGATTGTAGTAATGAAGTGCTTTTGAGAAGTTCTTCATTTCTGCATAAGTGTTACCTAAATTGAAGTAAACAAGATAGTTTTCTGGGTCGTATTCCATTGCCTTTGTATAGTATTTCAAGGCTTTTTTGTATTCTTTGTCAAAATAATAAATACTACCAAGATTTAACAACGCTTGAGAATCTTTTGGGTATAGGTTCAAAAGACTTTCGTAAACAGAGATAACTTTATCAAATTTGTTATCCATTGCGTACAATTTAGCCAATGTATGGTAATTATCCGCATTACTAGGGTCTTGAGCCATTGCCAAGATTGTTGCGTTCAATTCTTGTTGAACTTCTTTTTGTATTTGTTCGTTTTTATCCATTTCGTTACTCATATATCTATTTTACTGCATAATTTTAATTTGGCAAAATTTTTGTCAAAATTAGTCTTCGTATTCTGCGTATTCTTTAGATTCTTCTTTCCATTTTTCTTCGCTTACACTGAAAGCATGACTCCAGAATTTTTCGATAGCATAAGTTTCTCGTTCATCTCTTTGTAGAATATGAACAACTACATCGCCGTAATCAAGTAAGTTCCAACGATTTTTTAAATCGTTTTCTTCTCCGTTTGGAAATCTTTGGAATAAATTTTTGATTTTTTCTTTTACGTTTCCAGTTAAGGCTTTTACTTGAGTTGTAGAATCAGCAGAACAGATTACGAAATAATCTGCCAAAGATGAAACTTGGCTTATGTTTAATACAGAGATATTTTTTGCTAATTTATCGTCCAAAATTCTTGCAACGATGCAGGCAAATTTATCTGATGTCATTGTTTGTTCTGGCATAATTATGACTCCATCATGTCGATTCTTTTTTGGTGTCGTCCGCCTTCGTATTCGCTTGCTAACCAAGTGTCAACGATATCGAATGCTAATGCTTCACCAGTGATTCTTTCGCCTAAGCAAAGAACATTTGAATCATTGTGATTTCTTGAAAGTTTTGCAGTAAGGCTTTCACGTGCTAGAACTGCTCTGATGCCTTTTACTTTATTTGCAACGATAGAAACACCAACGCCTGAACCACAGCAAAGGATGCCTTTTTCATATTCGCCACTTGCAACACTGTTTGCAACTGCTTTTGCGTAAACTGGGTAGTCGCAAGAGTCAGCAGAATATGTGCCGTAGTCTTTTACTTCGTATCCTTTTTCTTCTAAATATTTTTTAAGTGTATTTTTTAGGTTGAAACCTGCGTGGTCTGAACCTATCGCAATTTTTGTCATTACATAATCCTCCATTTTATTTTTATTATACAAAATCACTTGCCTCAACGCAAAACTGTTAAATTTTTATTTAAAAAACTTAATAAAAATTTTATTGCAATTTGCCTGTTTATTAGGTAAAATAAACAAACAGAGGTATTAAATGACGACGAGTTTAAATCAATTTATAAAACCTGTTACAACAAAAGTCAATGGAAAGGGTAATCTTGAAATTGGCGGTTGTGATTTAGTTGATTTGGCAAATGAATATAAAACTCCGTTGTATGTTATTGACGAAGAAACATTAAGAGGAATTTGCAAGAATTACAAAGATGCTTTTTCAAGTTATGAAAAAGTTAATTTTATGTATGCCTCAAAAGCCCTATGTACAAGTGCGATTACAAAAATTGTAGAAAGCGAAGGCTTTGGTTTTGACGTTGTTTCTGGTGGCGAAATTTACACTGTATATAAAGCCGGTGTAGATATGAAAAAAGTTCTTTTTAATGGAAATAATAAAACGTTAGAAGAACTTGAACTTGCCATAGAATGCAAGGTTGGTCATATTTCTGTTGATAATTTCTTAGAATTATCAATGCTTGATAAGGTTTCAAAAGAAAAAAATATAAAAACAGATATATTTTTAAGAGTTACTCCAGGGATTGAATGCCATACGCATGAATACATTCAAACAGGCAATTTGGATTCAAAATTTGGATTTGATTTATCTCAAGTTGATGAGGCTGTAAATTTAATTTTAAACAAGTATAAAAACTTGAATTTAAGAGGTTTGCACGCACATATTGGCTCTCAAATCTTTGAAACACAAGTTTATTATGATGAAATTGATATTTTGATAAAAGAACTTGTTAGAATTGAAAAAGAACATGGTATTTCACTTGATGAAATCAATATTGGCGGTGGATTGGGTGTAAAATACGTTGATAGTGATGTTCCGCCATCAACTCATACAATTGCAGAAGTGATAATTAACTCTGTTAAAAAAAGTTGTGAAGCATTAAATGTTGATTATCCGACAATTTATTTAGAACCAGGGCGAAGCATAATTTCAACTGCAGGTGTAACTTTATACACAATTGGAAGTGAAAAATATGTTCCAAATGTGCATAAAACTTATGTTTCTGTAGATGGAGGAATGGCTGATAATCCTCGTCCAAGTATGTATCAAGCAGAATATGTTGCTCAAATTGCAAATAAACCTGAAGAAGAATGTTTACGAAAAGTAACAATTGCGGGTAGATTTTGCGAATCAGGTGATGTGTTGATTAAAGACATTGATTTGCCTGAACCAAAGGCTGGCGACGTTCTTTGCGTGTATAACACAGGTGCTTACAACTACTCAATGGCAAGTAATTACAACAGAGTACAAAAACCTGCAATGGTACTTGTAAATTCAGGACATTCTGCTATTATAGTAAAGAGAGAAACTCGTGATGACTTATTGCGTTATGATGTAATTCCAGATAGGCTAAAATAATGTTAAATGAAATAATACAAACTTTTCAAACTCAACTTGGAGCAATGCATTTATCGATTAAATTCGGTTGGTTAGATATTGCAGAAATACTTATTATAGTTGCGTTTTTGTATGCTGTTTATCGTAAATTTATCAAAAATACGCAAGCAGAAAAGTTGGTTAAGGGTATATTATTCTTAGCGTTGATGTGGTTTTTCTCAGAACTTTTAATTAGAATTGATTTAAACATTTTGGGTATGTTCTTGAGAACTACTGTTTTAATGATTGCATTGAGTTTAATCGTTATTTTCCAACCAGAACTTAGAAGATTTTTAGGATATTTGGGTCAAGGTGGATTTTTCAACGAATTGATTACAAGTAATCATGCAAAAAAAGATTTAGAAGTTGATGTTATAAAAGAAATTATTGAATCTGTAAAATATCTTTCAAAAAACAAAGTAGGGGCATTGGTTGTGTTCCAAAATGCAATTGATACTTCTTTATTTTTTGATGTTGGAACAAAAATTGATGCTTTGATTTCAACAGAGTTGATTTTGACAATATTCCACCCAAACACTCCGTTGCATGATGGTGCAATGGTTATCAAAGATTTCAGAATTCATTCAGCAGGGGTATTATTGCCGTTGACAGAAGATCCAAAATTAAGTTGGAAATATGGTACAAGACATCGTGCAGCAATTGGTGTTACTGAAGTTAGCGATTGTGCTTGCCTTGTTGTTTCTGAAGAAACTGGTGATGTTTCTGTTTGTATGGACGGAACATTGAAAAGATATGAAGATTTGGCAACCTTGAAAGCCGATTTAGAAAATATTCTTGGGCTAAAGAAAGATGTTGAAATCACAAACCAAAAAACAATTTTTAAAATAGATAATTTAATTACAATAAAGAAAAACGAACACGAGAAATAAAATGGGACTTTTAAAAAAACAAAAACCGGTTATTGAAGCAAAAACAAAAGGACAAATATTTAGAGAATATTTATCTTCATGTTTTGTAATTGCTTTAGGTGCAATGATTGCGGCTTTTGCTCTAGAATGCTTTTTATTACCAAACGATATCATTGACGGTGGTGTAATCGGTATTTCAATGATGATAAGTTACATTACAAAATGGAACTTAGGTATTTTGGTTGTTGCAATAAACTTACCGTTCATATATTTGGCACTGCAAAAAATGGGTAAACGCTTTGTTTTCAACGTTTTGTACGGTGTAAGTATGTTGGCGATTTTCATCAACTTGTTTGCTCATTACAAAGCAACAGAAGCACCATTATTGGCAACAGTTTTTGGTGGTGTAATTTTAGGTGTTGGTGTTGGTTTGATTTTAAGAAGCGACGGTGCATTAGACGGTACTGAAATTTTATCAATCAGACTTGCAAAAAAACTAGGTTTTTCTGTTGGTGAAATAATTATGTTCTTCAACATCTTTATTTACACGGCAGCAGGCTTTTTGTATGGCTGGGACAGTGCAATGTATTCGATTTTGACATACTTTATCGTATACAGAGTTATTGATATCGTTTTAGAGGGGTTAAACAGTTCAAAATCAGCATTAATAATTTCTCAATATCCAAAAGAAATTGGGAACGCAATCATCAAAGAATTAGACATAAGTGTTACTTACCAAAAGGGTAAGGGCGGTTATTCTGGTCAAGAAAAAACAATTATTTATTGCGTTGTAAACCGTTTAGAAGTATCAAAAATGAAAAAATTAATCAGAGAAATTGACCCAGAGGCATTTTTGGTAATTCAAGATGTTTACGAAGTTGAAGGTGTCAGAGTTAAAAAGAAATAAAACTAGACAATCTTGATAAATTGTTATAATATAAAATTAACAAGGAGAAGTAGAATATGGCAGGAAAACATTCAGATACAATTCCAATAGAGGTAAGCATTTTAACTGCAGACCACGATATCAAAGGAACTGTACACGTTTCAAAATATACTAATACAAACCGTGAGTTAACAGATTTGTTGAACGATAAAGAACGTCGTTTCCTTGCTGTTACAAATGCAGAAATTTATTCAAGAAATTCTACTCAACCACCAAGAAGATATAATTTCTTGGAAATTCACATGGACTATGTTTTAATGGTTCACCCATCTGCTCAAGCAGTGTTTAAAGAATCTGCAAAGGCTCAAGAAGATATCGCAAGATTTAGAGATTTAAGATTAAAATTAAATCAAACAAAACCTTTTAAATAGGATTTAGAAAAAATTTATTGTTAGAATAATATGCCCGATTTTTAAAATCGGGCATTAAATTACAAAGGTAGGGATATGAAAGTTTTAGTTACTGATAAATGTAATGATATGGCACGTGAAATTGTTGCTCAAGTTGCAGATGTTGACGTTCTTCCAACAATGACAGAGGACGAATATGTAGAAAATATTGGCAAATATGATGCTTTAATTATCAGAAGTGCTTCAAAAATTACAAAAAGAATTATTGATGCTGCAGATAATTTGAAAATTATTGGCAGAGCCGGTGTTGGTGTTGATAATATTGACATTGATGCGGCAACTCAAAAAGGTATTATTGTTGTAAATTCACCTGACGGTAATACAAATGCGGCAGCAGAACACACTATCGCAATGATGCTTTCAATGGCAAGAAATATTCCATGTGCTTGTCAGTCAACAAAAGAGGGAAAATGGGATAGAGCAAAATACACAGGTGTTGAAGTTTTCGGTAAAACTCTTGGTATTATCGGACTTGGTAAAATTGGTTCTCACGTTGCAAAAGTTGCACTTGCTTTGGGTATGAAGGTTGTTGTTTACGACCCATATACAACAGAAAGCACTGTTAAGGCAATGGGTGGCGAGTATGTTTCAGATTTAAACGATTTTTGGGGTGTTTGTGATTTTATCACTGTTCATGTTCCAAAAACAAAAGAAACAGTTGACTTAATCAACAAAAACACAATTGCAAAAATGAAAGACGGAGTAAGACTTATTAACTGTGCAAGAGGTGGTATTATCAATGAAACTGACCTTAGAGAAGCACTTGATAAAGGCAAAGTTGCAGGTGCAGCAATTGACGTATACTGCGATGAGCCTGATATTCAATCTTGTCCGTTGTTTGGTTGCGAAAAAAATCTATTAATGACTCCTCACTTAGGTGCAAGTACTTCTGAAGCACAAATTAACGTTGCTCTAGATGTAGCAAATCAAATCAAAGAGGTTCTTTCAGGCGGTTCTGCAACAAGTGCAGTAAATATTCCAAGTTTGAAACCTGCGATTTTAGAACCTGTAAAAGACTATATGCTATTGGCTCAAAATGTTGGTGAATTTGCTGACCAAATGGCAAATGGCAACTTGAAATCAATTGAAATTACATTCAAAGGAAATCTCGCATCATTAGATGTTTCACCTTTGGAAACTTCTATTTTGAAAGGTGTATTCTCATCTTCAATGCAAGGGGTTAACTTTGTAAACGCACCAATAATCGCAAAAAATAAAGGTATTGAGGTTTCAACAGTGAAATCTGCAACTTCTGGCGATTATATCGGTTCAATTACCGTAAAATTATCAACAGACAAAGAACAAGTGAAAGTTTCAGGTGCGTTGATTTCAGAAGATGTTAAACGTATTGTAAAAGTAAACAACTTTAATACAAGTATTGAACCTGAAGAACACATGTTGCTTGTTCCTCACGAAAACAAACCTTGTATGATTGCAAAAGTTGCAACAGTAATCGGTGAGGCAGGAATTAACATCAACCACATGAGCGTTTCACCTGAAAGTCAAAAACATCTTTCAATGATGATTATTTCAACTGGTTCAGAGGTTGAAGAAAACGTATTGAATGAAATAAACAAAATTGACGGTGTAACTGATGCAAAATACGTTCATTTAGGTAGATAATAATTCTTTTTTAAAAGAATTAAAAGATATTAAAAGGGCGGACAAATCTTCGATTTGTCCGCCCTTTTTTATGATGGTTTTGTTATGCTCTTTTTTTATCGTATTCTTGTTTAATTTCTTTTCTTTTAACTTTTTTAGTAGCAGTTCTTGGAAGTGCTTCTCTTGAAACGATAATTGTTGTTGGACGTTTGAAGTTAGAAAGTCTTTTTGAGTATTCTTTTACTTCTTTAATGATTTCCTTTTCTAAGTCAACATCGTTAGGGAAGTTATTTTGCATTTCTTCTGTTGGTACAATTTTGATAACGATATCTTCGCTACCGTCTTTTTGTCCACCTTGACGAACCCCACCGAATACGCAAAGTTCAGCGAATTTTGGTGATTTTTCCATAACTGCTTCAACTTCTTCAGGGAATACTTTTTTACCACCTGAAAGAACAATCATGTTTTTAATTCTACCTGTAATCCAGATAAATCCATCTCTGTCAATTCTTGCGATATCACCAGTTCTTAACCAACCGTCCTCAGTCATAACTTCTGCCGTTAAGTCATCACGCTTGAAATAACCTTTCATTACGTTAGGACCTTTTACTTGCAATTCGCCAGTTTCAGCATCAATTCTTACGTCCATATCTGGTAATGGTCTACCTACAGAACCCAATTTGTTGTGTCCTTTTGTGTTTACAGAAACAATAGGGCTTGCTTCTGAAAGACCATAACCTTCAAATACTTGGATACCAATTGTATTGAAGAATTTACCGATATTAATATCTAATGGAGCACCACCTGATAGAACACCTTTGAATTTTCCGCCTAAACGTTTATGTAAAGTTCTGAATAATAATTTTCTCACAGTGAAAGATGGAATTAATTCTGCAATTCTAAATTTTACGTGGAATAAGAATTTTCTAACTGGGTTGTATTTGTTAACTGTTGATTCCAAACTTGTTTTTAAAAGTTTTAAGAATGCTGGAACAACAACCATAAATGTAATCTTTTTCTTTTGAATAACTTCAAATAGGTCGTTTGGTTTTAAACTCTTAGAGTAGTAAAGGTTTGCACCCAAACTTAAGAATGATAAGAAACCAACTGTCAATTCAAACAAGTGATTCATAGGAAGAATTGAAAGTAATCTATCATTTTGAGTTAGAGGGAAGCATTTCACAACGTTGTTAACTTGTGAGATAACGTTTTTGTAAGTGATTTGAACCCCTTTTGGCATACCAGTTGTACCTGATGTGTAGATGATAAGAGCAGTTTGGTTTTGGCTTCTGTGTCTCCATCTTTTTACTGGGTAATCTGGAATTGTATAAAGACTTTCGTAATCTCTATTTGAACCTTTGTCATCCATCAAGATAACTTGTTCAATTGATGGAATTTGTTCTTTCATTTTTAGACCCATTTCAAAGTGAGCACTTGAAACAAGTAAAATTCTTGGCAAGCAGTCGCTTAAAATTGAGTTTAATTCATATTGAGTTAATTTGATATCCAATGGAACTACTGTACCACCGGCAATAATGATAGAGAAGAATGCTGCACTCCATTCTGGTGTTGATTCTGATAAAATTGCGATTTTATCACCTTTTTGAATTCCGCTATGGATTAAGTATCCGCCAAGTCTTTTTGCAAGGATATTAATACCTTTGTAAGTCAATTCTGACCAACCTAAATTTGTACGAATACCTAATGCTGTATTTTCTCCGAATTTTTTTGTTTTTTCTTCAAGGAATAATAGTAAATTATTAATCATAAATATTTCCCTTTCCAACTTTTAATAAGTCTTTTTGCTTCAAAATCTTTGGTATCAATTTATTTCAGCCCAAAATAAATTATACCAAAAAAAGATTCTAATGCAACTCTCTGAAAATAGTTCTATCAGTTGAAAGTACGGTAATTGTTTTAATCATGGAAGTTGTTATAATTTTAAATATTCTAGGAAAGGAGTTTTTATGAAATTTGAAGGTAGTCAAACAGAGAAAAATTTACAAGAGGCTTTCAGTGGTGAATCGAAAGCAAGAAATATGTATACTTTTTATGCTTCACAAGCAAGAAAAGACGGTTATGAACATATTGCAAAAACCTTTGAAGATACGGCAATTAACGAAATGGCACATGCAAAAATCTGGTTTAAATACTTAAATGGTGGCGAAATTCAAGATACTTTAAAAAATCTTGAAACTTCGATTAAAAGTGAACATTACGAATGGACAGAAATGTATAAAAATTTTGCAAAAACAGCAAAAGAAGAGGGATTTGAGGATATTGCAAGACATTTTGAAATGGTTGCAACTGTTGAAAAATTCCATAACGAACGATACGACAAAATTATCGAAGAACTAAAAGAGGAGAAAGTTTTCAGTTCGCCAGAACCCGTAAAATGGGAGTGTGCAAACTGTGGATTTCACGTTTTGAGCAAAACAGCACCAAAAGTTTGCCCATTGTGCGACCACCCTCAGTCATTCTTTTTCAAAGACAGTGATGAAGAATAATTTTGTTTCGGTATTTGCAGTTTAATGCTGCGAATACCGATTTTTGCATTATTTTTTTACGGTGCAACCAGAATCTTCTGAATCGATTTTTCCGTCAAAATCGTTGTCAATTCCGTCGTAACAAGAGCCAAGTGAGTCATGAGATTCGCTTGAAACATTTTTCTTCAACCAAATTTCTGGAATTTTGTTCCAAACATACATGAAAAAGTTTTTATAATATTTTGCCATTCTTGGATTTTCTATCAACAATACATTTTCATCGTTTCTTGAATTACCGCTTTTTGACAAATTCATAGAGCCTAAAATAACGTATCTATCGTCGACAATGATACTTTTTGAATGCATTTTGCCTGCATAGTTTTCGGTTTTAACTTCGACACCTTGTTTCCTCAAAGTACCGTGTGTTGAATGTTTGTTGTTTGCATTTGTTGCATCAAGAATGATTTTTACATCAACATTTCTCGCTTTTGCATTTGCAAGTGCTTGTGAAAGTTTTTTGTGTGTAACTACAAATGTTGGTATGTAAATATAACTTTTTGCGTTGTTTACTAATGGGATTATAACCGTGTCGATAACGCTATCTTGAGGTGAAAAATATACTGAAACTAAAGAATCTCCAAGCAAAATGTTTTCTTTGTTTTCAATTTTTGCTTTTTTGTTGTGGAATTTGTTATCATACATTTGCTCAAATTCTTTTTCATAAATTTCTGCAATTTCAGGTGATTTTATTTGTACAATTGCATTTGAATTAAACCCTGAAATATCTGTCGTACTTATATTTGCAGAACCTGTTATAACAACTTTTTTATCAAAAATAAAGAATTTGTTGTGCATAATTGAACCTTGATATGTTGCATCGCCGTAATCTGCTTTGCTTTCGGCTAATGTTCTTGCAAGGTTGAATGTGTCAGGGTAGAAGTTAGAACCTTGTGCGTTAACGTCATAAACCATACGGATTGTAACCCCTCTACGAATTGCGTTTTGCAAAGCAGTTGTGATATCCGGAATATCAGTGTAACCATAAAGAGCCATATCAATTGTTTTGTTTGCATTATTAATTTGGTCTACAAGTGTAAGGCAATAATCAGTGGTACACTTGTTGCTAGGCAAAAATACTGTTGTTAAATCGGTCAAAAATAGTTTTATTTGCTCTTGAGAAATTTCAAATTTTTGAGGATGAATTTTCTTCAAAAGTTCTTGTTCTTTGATATTTTTGTCATCTTTTGCGTCTTTTTTTATGTTGCTTGCAATATTTTGGCAAAATTTACAAGCCTGAGCATCTTTTGGTAACTGACTTGTAGGTAAAATTACCGAATCGTGTGCCATTTGACCGTATTTGCAGTTCAAACGGTGGTATTTGTTGCTTTTGTTGTTGTAAATTCTTAATTTGTATGTTTTTGCAAGTTGAATTTGCTTTTCAAAAGCCTTTTTGTTTACGGGTTCTCTATCTTTCAGTGCAAATGGCGAATTTTGTATAATTTTATTATAATTTAAGCAAACTTTGAGCATATTTTTCTGCAAAATATCCGATAGAAAGAGCGGTTTCTTCATCGATATTCATACTTTCAGCATAATTTTTTTGATAATCACTGACTTTAGATGAAAAAGTTTCAACTCCGTCTACGGTAAATTTTTCATTTCCCTCAACTTTACCGTTTTTGTTCAAATCCAGTGCAATTTCCGACGGCGAATAAACCTTGACAACTTTTACAGAATTTTTTGTATAAAGTATGCAAGATACAAAAACAACAAGCATACAAACAATTAATGCGATACTAAACTTTTTCATATTCTTGTTCTACTAATTTTGTGTATGTTGTGAATTCAAATCCAAAATTTTCTATTCTGAATTTCATATCTTTGTTTATTGTAATCAAGTATTCGTCTTGTTTTTCAGAGTAATATGGGTGAATTAAGCATTCTACAAGAATGTTTTCATCATTTTTAAATACTCTCAAGCCGTTTTCAACAGTGTTGTTGTCCATCATTCCTGTATAACTTACACCAACAAGATATTTGTTTGTTTTTAAATCTGGATAATTTTTTAAAGTTTCTCTGTTTTTTAAAGTAAAACTGTTTAATAACGCCACTTTTATTTGATTTATCGGATATTTTAAATTCAAATGTTTGTTCAAAAGTGGAGTTATGTAAGGTCTTTCAAATTGAGTTCTAACGTAAGGAATTTTGTATTCGTGAGCAAGTTTGCAAGTTAATTCAAAAATGTTTGGAATACCGTGTGTGTGTACGTGAGAATCAATATGAGCAGGAATAAAATGTGGCAAAATCTTTTCGATTTGTGCTCTAAATTCAATTTCTAATTGGCGGATAAATTCTTTATCGTAAGATTTGATAAGGATTTGCGACCAACTATTATTAAAAACACCGTCCTTGTTTACAAGCATAGGAATTTTGTTTGGGGCTGTTAATGCTTTACCCTCAATGATGTTTAAATGCACACCAATACATAATTCTGGACATTCAGGTATAATTTCATTTACAACAGCATTAAAAGCCTCTCCGTTTGCACAAAGACTTGCAGATTTAAGCACTCCACTGTTATAACCGTCAATTACCCCATGGTTAATGTTTTTTGAGATACCTAAATCGTCTGCGTTTAATATAAATTTCTTATTACTCATAAATTTTTCTTGCCCTTTGCTATAAATTATTATAATATAAAAACAAGCATAAAACAAAAAGGATATAACATGAAGAAACCCACTTTAGCAATTACAGTACCTTGTTACAACGAAGAATTGTGTATTGAAAGCACTACAAACACATTGATAGAGGTCATAACAGATTTGATTGCTAAAGATAAAATAAACGATGACAGTTTTATTTACTTTGTTGATGACGGTTCAAAGGATAAAACTTGGGAACTTATTTCTCAAATGCACGAAAAACATTCGCTTGTAAAAGGTGCAAAATTTGTTAGAAATTACGGCAACCAAAAGGCTCATATTGCAGGTTTGATGGGTGCTAGAGATTTTGGTTGTGATTGTGTTGTATCAATCGATGCGGACTTGCAACAAGACCCTTGGGCAATTGAAAAATTTGTTGATAAATATATGGAAGGCTACGAAATCGTTGCTGGTATTAGAAACAGTCGTGATACAGATACTTTCTTGAAGAAAACAACTGCGATTTGTTTCTATAAAACAATGAATTTGTTGGGTGTAAAAATTCCGATGAATCATTCAGACTTCCGTCTTGTAAGCAAAAAAGCCCTTGACGTATTGGCTGAATATCCTGAAAAACAAATCTTTTTGAGAGGATTTTTCAACGAAATTGGTTTAAAAGAAGCATTTGTTAATTTTGATGTAAAACCAAGAATGAAAGGCGAATCAAAGTTCAACTATATGATTTTGTTCGGCTTGGCATTAAACGGTATAACTTCATTCAGCATTATGCCACTTAGAATTATCGCTGTTATAGGATTTTTAATGGCAGTATTCTCTTTCGGTTTGGGTGTTGAAGTTTGCTATGAAAAATTTGTTCTAGATTCAACTCCAAGCGGTTGGGCAACAATTGTTGTATTAATGTCATTCTTTGGCGGGCTTCAATTGTTCTGTATGGGCATTATTGGCGAATACCTAGGTCAAGTTTATAGAGAAGTTAAAGCAAGGCCAAGATATATTGTTGATACAATTTTGAAATAAAAGTTTTTTAAGGTTTAAGGCGGAGCCGAGATGAAATCTCGGCTCCGCCTTTCCATTTCTATTATAAAATTTTCCAAAATAAAAAGCGGTCATTTGACCGCTTTGAAAATTTTTACCTAATTAAATTTACTTACTTACCTTTTTTCCCTATATGTTTTACCAAGCATCTGTGCTTGTTCAAAAAACTTGCTTGTTAATTTAACGGAACAGAAATGTTCCATTAAATTAGTCTAACAATGCTTCAAGAATTGCTGCGTTTTTGCTTGCTACTTTTGCGTTGAAGTTGTTGTTTCTGTGAATATATGTTCTCAAGGCTTCACGAATTAATTCTGAACGTGTGCGGTTTTCATTTCCTGCAACTGCATCGATTTGATCCAAAAATTGTTCTGGCATTGAAATTAAAACTTTAGCCATTGTTAAATATCTCCTATTGTGTAATATACCTCGTACTCATGTAAAGTTTTTTTTGAGAAAAAAATTGCGTTTTTTGTAAATTATGTGTTTACAAAAGTTTACATTAGAACTCAGAGCGAGATTTTTTAACTTGTTCCATTAATTCAACGAATTCTTTTTCGTCTAGAGTTTCCATTTCAAGAAGTTTGTGGGAGATTGTGTCAAGCATATCTCTGTTATCTTCTAGTAATGTTTTTGCAAGTTCATATTGCTCATTAACGATTCTTTGAACTTCGTTATCAATTTCTGCTGCAACTTCTTCTGAGTAATCTCTTTGGTGTCCGAAATCACGTCCCATAAATACGTGGTCTTCGCTCTTACCGTAAGCAAGATTGCCTAACTTTTCACTCATGCCGTATTTTGTAACCATTGCTCGAGCCATTTGAGAAACTTTTTCAAGGTCGTTAGAAGCACCAGTTGTAATGAATTCTTTACCGTAGATGATTTCTTCTGCAACTCTACCGCCAAGAGTCATGGCGATTTTATCCAATAATTGAACTTTTTTCATTGTTAAGTGGTCTTTTTCCGGAAGTACCATTGTAACCCCAAGAGCCATACCACGAGGGATAATTGACACTTTGTGTAATGGGTCGCAGTTTTTAAGAAGTTTTGCAAGTAAAGCATGTCCAACTTCGTGATAAGCAGTATTTTCTTTTTCTTCGTCTGAGATAATACGGCTTTTCTTTTCAGGGCCTGCCATAACTTTGTCGATTGCTTCTTCCAAATCGTCCATATAAATTCTAGTTTTGTTATGACGAGCAGCAAGTAAAGCGGCTTCGTTCAAAAGGTTTTGTAAATCAGCACCAGTGAACCCTGGAGTTCTTTTTGCTAAAGTTTTCAAATCAACTTCTTCTGCAAGAGGTTTGTTTTTAGCATGAACTTTAAGGATTTGTTCTCTGCCTAAGATGTCAGGTCTGTTGATAACGATTTGTCTGTCAAATCTACCTGGTCTTAGAAGTGCATTGTCTAAGATGTCAGGTCTGTTTGTTGCTGCGATAACAATGATGTTCATTGTTTCGTCGAAACCGTCCATTTCAACAAGTAATTGGTTAAGAGTTTGTTCTCTTTCGTCGTGTCCGCCACCAAGACCTGCACCACGTTGACGACCTACAGCATCAATTTCGTCGATGAAAATAATACATGGTTGATGTTTTTTTGCTTGTTCAAACAAATCACGAACACGGCTTGCACCAACACCAACGAACATTTCAACGAAGTCAGAACCAGAGATTGAGAAGAAAGGAACTCCTGCTTCTCCGGCAACGGCTTTAGCCATTAATGTTTTACCAGTCCCTGGAGGTCCTACAAGTAGAACACCTTTTGGAATTTTCGCACCTAATTTGATATATTTTTCGCCATTTTTAAGAAAATCAACGATTTCTTCAAGTTCTTTCTTTTCCTCGTCAATCCCTGCAACATCGCTGAATAGAACTTTTACTTTGCTATCTAAAAGCATTTTTGCTCTGCTTTTGCCAAAAGACATTGCTTGAGAACCGCCTGCTGAAAGTCCTTTAGCCATAAGGATTAAGAAGATAATCACAAAGATTGGTAGAGCAAGTGAGCCGATTAAATTCATCAATTTAGAAGATTCACTTGGCTTGCTAACTGAGATTTCAACGTTTGCTTCTTCAAGTTTTTTGATAAGACTAGCATCATTTGGAGTTAGTACTTTGTATTGTAAAACAGGAGTAGATTGATTCATGCTGTAAAGTAGAGGAAGTTCTTTTCCTGATTTTTTTGCTTGTTTTTCAGGTTGTTTTTTAGGAGTTGCGATTAAAAAAGTTTTGTCCATTTCGACAGACTTAATTTCATCGTTCGCAAGTTTTTGTAGGAAGTTTGTGTAAGTAAGTTCTTCAGTTGTAGTAACAGGACCTGAGAATAGCATAGACACAAATGCCAAAACCATTATGCCTAAAATTATGTACATTCCTAACGATTGACTTTTATTCATTTAATTTACCTTTCGTATATATAATCAATAATTATAATATATCATAAATAATATAAGGCAAGGTATGACAAGAGTATAAAAACTATTAATATAAATTTATAAAAGTTATTTCAACACTTGTGCAAAATTTGAAAATAGTGCATAATGAATAATATAAACTGGAGATACTGTGAACCGATTTTTCAATAAGAAAATTTTAGCCTTCACTCTCGCTGAAATGATGGTCGTATTGGCACTTTTCAGTGTAATTTCTGCTGCGACAATGCCAGTTATAACAGCAAGACAAAAAATGGAGGGTGCTGCTTCAACTTCAGGTGGTATTGAGGGTGATGTAGACGACCCATGGACTCATTTTGAAACCTTTAAGGGCTTGGCTTATTATAACGCAAGCCAACCTGATACTTCTGCAGTAATGGTTGGTGATGAAGTTACAGACTCATCTTCAAGTTTGGGTAAACCAAGTTTGATTGTTGTGGATAAATATGGTACAGGTACAAGCGGTAATGAAGATGCCAGCCAAATAGGACTTTTTAAAGACGTAAGTGGTGTTCCATATTATGGCGGTAGAATTATGATGAGTAATAGTAGCAATCAATCTACAGGTAGTATTGCTATTGGTGCAAGTGCTTTATCTTACAATTCAAATACTACAGTAAGAACATATAACACGGCTATCGGTTCAAATGCTTTAGCAGATAATAGTTCAAATACTTCAAAAATTGGCAGTGTTGGTATTGGAGCAAGCACACTATTTGGCTGTAGAAGTGCTTATTCGGTTGCAATTGGTAATCAAGCAGGTTATAAAACTACTTCTGAACGTTCTGTAATGATTGGTAACCATGCGGGATATAGTTCTTCAGGTACAGGGAGTTTACAATATTCCGTTGCGATTGGTGATAGTGCATTTATGTCATCAAATGCTACAGTCTCAACAAAATTTTCTACTGCGATTGGTACGTATGCCGGAGGTAGTGGAAATGCTGATAATAGTACGTATATTGGTTATTATGCAGGTGTAAACAATAATTCAACGGACTTAGCGGGTGCTGTTGGTATTGGTACAAGAGCAATGTCTTTAGCACAAGATGGTGCAGAGGGTGTTGGTATTGGATATTATGCCAGTTATGATGGTTCAGGTAATGCAATTTCTATTGGCAGATATGCAGGTGCTTGGGCTGATAACGGTGGCGGAACACCAATGTCTTCTGTTTATATTGGTTATCGAGCAGGATACTATCAAGGTGAGTCAGAAAATGCTGTAATGATTGGTCATGATGCAGGGTATGCTAGTGCCATTACAACAGGTGATGATTATTCAAAAGGTCCTGTATTTATAGGATATAATGCCGGATATAGAAGTTCTGATGAGGCAGATGGAAATAATAACTTTGCTCCTGCGGTAATTGTTGGTCATGGTGCTGGTTCTGACGGTAATTTTGGTGATGCTGCATATTCTATTTATATGGGAAATCATAGCGGTTATTTGACACAAGCCTACGATGCTGTGTGTCTTGGACCTTATACTTGTTCGGATTATCAAAATAGCAACTGGAATGGTGGCTTTGTTGGTATTGCAGGAAAACATGGTTCTTGGGGAGATATGACCTTAGTTTCAAGTGAAAAAATGAGTGTTATCGGTGATTTACCAAGTACATTAAGAACATCGTCATTGAATACTGGTAACGATTTGATGTTAATATCACCATTGTATGCTGATCAAACTCCATCAACAAATATACTTTCATCAATCATTTTGTTTGGAGAAGTTTTTAGTTCAAAAAGTTCTATGACAATTTTTTCTGATAAGAGATTGAAAGAAAATATCAGACCTGCAAAATACGGTTTGAATGAAGTTAGAAAAATTAACGTATACAACTACAACTGGAAAGAGGGCGATACAAAAACACCTCAAGTTGGTGTAATTGCTCAAGAGGTTCAAAAAATCATTCCAGAAAGTGTTCACGTAGACAAAGACAAAGAGTTTGGCGGATACCTGACGGTTGACGGTTCTTGGTTCCTATACTCAATGGTTAATGCGATAAAAGATTTGGATAAACAAGTTCTAACAATCCAAAAGAAACTTGTTGCGTATACAAAAGAATATGTTTCTTTGGTACAACGAGTTAATAAATTAGAAAAAGAAGTTAAAGTTTTGGAAAAAGAAAACAAAACTTTGACGCATGAAGTAAAAGTGGCTTACACAAAAGTCAAAAAGGCAGAAAAAAGATAACGGAGAATAGATGAAAAATTTCCCTAAAAATTTCATAGCATTCACCTTGTCAGAAATGATGATTGTATTGTTAATCATCAGTGTAATTTCTGCTGCAACTTTGCCTGCAATTACTTCTCGTAATGAATCAAATGCAAGCCAAATTTCAGCATCTACTGGTGGTACAGTAAATGTATCTTCAAACTGGATGTACGATACAACTTACACAAGAGGGTATTACTACAAAAAAGATAGTGATTACAAATTTGTGATAGGTTCTCCAAGATATCTTTTTAATGACAGTTCAAATAATAGTGAAGCTGGTTTTAACATCAACCGTAATAACAATGGTAGAGCAGTATTAGAAATTACAAGGTCAACTAATAGAGGCTCTAGAATAAAAGACCGCTCTGACATTATTTTGTACGATAAAAATAAATTAAATGTCGGCAGAATTTCTATGGACGACTATAACTCTGTTGCTATCGGTAAAAATGCAGGATATACTTCATATTCAGCAACAAATATCGATAATTCATTAGTTGTCGGACATCTTGCAGGTGATAATTTTGGTTCAAGAAATACCATAATTGGTGCTTATGCTAATTACGGCGGTGGTATTGCTTATACAGACAGTGTTTTAGTCGGTTCTAATATAAGAAATCAAGACAATATGTATTCAAGTGTTGTTATTGGTTCTTATGCTTCTGCTGATAGTTATAAAAACGGCAAAAATTATTCAAATTTGTATAACTACGTTGGTATTGGTACTTATGCCGGACACGGCAACCCATCTAACAATATGTATGGTGTAAATGTTGGTTATTACGCCGGTGCAAGAGGTGAAAACAAAGTTAATAACATAAGCCATTCACATATCAATATCGGTGCCTATGCCGGTTATGATTCATCACCAAATGGATATATCCCTGGACTTAATAGAACTGACCCAAAAATCAACTACCAATCAAGTGTTATCAATGTTGGATATTGGGCTGGTTCAGAACAATATGAAGCAAAAAATGTAAGCAACAAGCCAAGTGGTGATGGTTTTGGTGCTGTTAATATTGGTTATTATGCCGGAAATAGTTCTGTAAGAGGTGGTAATATCAATATTGGTCAATATACTGACTACAATAACTCTGGACAAGATAATAAATCAGGCGATTTTAAAATTAATATTGGTGAATTTGCAGGTGAAAACGCAAAAGGATTGTCTGAAAAGGTTGTAAATATCGGTCGTAATGCCGGTAGAAATAGTACTGCTCCATATTCTATAAATATTGGTGTTTATGCTGGTGGTAATTCTACTCAAAATAGAAATATCAATATCGGTGCTTATGCCGGTTTTAGTAACAATGCAACGGATTCTATCTTTATTGGGCATTACGCAGGTGCGTATGTTCAAGGTAGCCAAAATATTGTAATTTCATCACTTACTACACCTCAAACGGTAACATCATCGTTTAATGGTAATCAAAATGTCTTTATTGGTTGTTTAAAAGATTTATCTAAAGTAAGTTACAACTTCTCTTACAGATATTGTATTGGTGGTCAATTGCCAAGAGATACTGTAGAATATGGTTCAAGTAAAATATGGTCTACATCAGATTCATCAGGTACTTACAAATATCAAATGTTATTTGTCCCTGGGGGTATAAAAGCATCATCTGCTGTCGGTTTCCCTTATACATCAATCGTGCTTTATGCAAGATATGTTGTTGCTCCAAATGCTACAATGAAAGCATTTTCTGACAAACGATTAAAAGAAAATATTAAACCAACAAAATACGGTATCGACAAATTAAGAAATGTTATAGTTTATCAATACAATATGATTGGCAAACCTGAACCTTGTATCGGTGTTGTTGCTCAACAATTGATGAAATTCTATCCGTATGCGGTTAACAAAGCACCTGAAGCAGTTAAAAAAGGTGGATATCTTTCTGTAGATACAGATTGGATTATATATTCTCTTGCTCAATCAATAAAAGATGTTGACAAAGTTGCAACAGAATTGAGCGAGGATTTGTCTTTGAAAGTTAAAAATTTGATTAGTTTAACTCAAAGAGTAAACAATATTGAAGTTAGACTTGATAGAATTGCAAAATCTAATCAAGAAACAAAAAAACAACTAAAAGAAATGGAAAGTATTACAAAAAAATGGAGTAGCAAGTAATCGTTATGAAAAAATTTAAACAAAAAAATTGCATAGCCTTTACCTTAATGGAAATGACACTTGTTTTGCTTATTACAAGTATCATTGCTGCTGCATCTACTCCTATTGTAACATCTGCTGTTTCAGACTACGCAGACCAAAACTACAAGGCTACAGGTGGTGAAGCACAAGATGTTCCATGGCGTGTATCATCAGGTTATGACGGCGGAGGTATTTATAACTCTAAAAAAGAAATAACATCTCCTGTTGGTATGAACGTAAAATTTGGTTCAAACGCATCTAACTACGGATACCCAACACTTGCGATTGAATCTTTAGGACAATATAACCTTTTCAATGCTCCGCAAATTGCTATGATAAATGCCGCTACAACAGGATATTCTACTATTGGAATGGACGAATTTGAAAATGTTGCAATAGTCAATGGTGCAGACTCTTTCATTTCAAGTAAGAGCAGTTCTTCAAAAAATACATATATTGGCGAAAAAAGTGTATTTTTAGGTGCAGACATTCAAACAACTGCTCCGTATGCTAGTACCGCATTGGATGATATGTATTATGACAATTCTGTTTTAGTCGGTCAATATATTAATACTCGTATGACTGAAAACGGCATTTACATGGGTTATGGGATTACTCGTGGAGTTAACGAAAGAAACGTAATCGCAATCGGTAACAACCTAAACTCAGAAGAAGCTTACAGTGCAACTTACCAAGGTAACATTCAAATTGGTAATTATGGTAACCAAGCAAAAATTGCAAATTGTATCGCAATCGGTAACTATGCGGCTTATTCTAGCGGTTTTAAACATGATATCGCAATAGGTCATTTTGCGGGCATGAATTCTGCATTTTATACTTCCTTTATATATACTGTAGGTGATTCTGCAAATATTTCTATGGGGCAATATGCAGGTGCAATTAAAAGTCTGTATAACGGAAATATTATTGCCCTCGGAAATTTTAATACAATAAGTATCGGTGGTTATGCCGGCTATATTGATGTAGATTCTGGACGTTCAAATAGTAATAACATAAATATTGGAGATTTTGCCGGACTTTTCCAAAAAACTACTGCTGCTGCTATCGATTCACTTTATCAAAATATTAGTATCGGTTATTATGCCGGAGCAAGACCGTTTTCGGCGAATTCAGGTGTAACTTTGGCAAATAACAATGTTGTCCTTGGATACTATGCAGGTTACAATGCTCCATATAGTAATAGAAACGTTATCATTGGGCCATACGTAGGTAACCAAGTCCAAACTACGAGTTCCATTATAATCGGTAGTGGTTATAAAGAACGAGAAGTTGACCAAACGGGCTCTGCGTTGGGTAAAGACAATAGTCAAATATCTTATGGTGCTTTAATTTTAGGTACCGGTGCTGGTGCGTATAGTAATGCAACTTACGGAAACGTGAATATCGGCTACTATGCCGGAAACCTCTCATCTCGATTCTCTAAACTATATGGTAATGTTGCTATTGGTCCAAATACTTGCAGAGCGGTTAGTGGGCAAAACAAGTGGTGTCTTGGCTGGGGAAGCCAAGTTGTATGGAATGCAATCTCCCTTGTCGATAATACAACAGTTTGGGATCATACATCAGATGCTCCTCAAATGTTTATTGGTTATGCCGGTACTAGTACTTTAAATTACGATTCATCTGACTGGAATCAAACAGCGATTACTCTATATGCCTCAAATGTATTTAGACCATCATCGACAAGTTTTAATACTTTGCGTTGGTCAGATAAAAGACTTAAAACAAACATATCAAGAGTAGTTGGCTCTTTAGACAAAATTAGAAAAGTAAACATCTACGATTATACACTTAAAAAAGACGAACACCACACTCCAAGAATCGGTGTTTTGGCTCAAGAGTTCAAAAAAATCTTCCCAACAGAAGTTAAACAAGAACCAAATAGCAAAATGTATGCAGTTGGTGTAGATTCGCTTATCTACACAATGCTTGATGCGATAAAAGATTTGGATATAAATATCCAAAATCTACAAAAATATTTTGATGCATACGTTAACGACTTTATGGGCTTGAAATCAAAAGTTGCTAAACTAGAAGCACAATCTAAAAAACTCCAAACTGAAAATGCAGAAATGAAATCAAGACTTGCAAAAATTAATGCAAAATTGAAATAGGTTTGAAAATTTGAGTTTTTAAGTAAAAGTTTTAGTTTTTTCTGATGTTTTTTACGGTCGGTTTTGATTTTTGATAGTTATTTTGTTTTTAACGGCGGTTTGCATTCGCAAACCGCCGTAAATCTTATAAAATCTTTCGATTTTAAAAATCTTCCCACCCCGCCACTTGATTTTTGGGACAAAATCAAGTATAATGAATATACAAGGAATTAAAATATGTGTCAACTTTTTACAGCCGAATATACAAATGAAGCCTTGAAACAGTTAGAAGAACTTGAAGAAAAGGAGTTTAAAAAAATATTAAAAGCGATTTATATTTTTGAACATGTTGGTACAAAGTATAAATATATAAATGATTTAGGTAATGGTTTATTTGAATTAAAGCCAGACAACGTCAGAGCATATTTTAAATATGCAAAAAATAAAATAATAATCATTGGTTTGGTTGTTTTAAAAAAGACACAAAAAGCACCAAAACGATATATCGAACAAGCATTAAAAAATATTGAACGATATTTACAAGAACATAAGGAGTTAGACTTATGAGAAACAAAATTACAACAAAAGAATTAATTCAAAATCGTCTTTCTGAAGAAGATGCAAAAATGTTGATTCAAGAAGCAGAAGACGAAATTCAAGAAATAAAATGGGGCGGAAAACGTGAAGGTGCAGGACGTAAGCCAAAAACTGGTGAAGTCCTTGAGTTCCGTGTTAGATTGTCAAAAAAAGAAAAACAATTCATTGATTATGCAAGAAAACACAAACTTAATTACGATGAACTAATGCAAGGATAATTTTAAATTTTTAACATGCCCCACTTGACAAGCAAAGCAAGATTTACAATGCGTTAGGGCGATTGTTTTTTTAATTGTAAAATTTTGTAACAATTTTTTTAGTGTGATTTTTACTATTTAATTGACTATGATTTTTGATGTAGTACCATAGAATAGCATGCTTTTTGATTATCAAATATACATTTTGTAAAGAAATATTAAAAAGATTAAAACGTACGTACACAATAGAATATAAAAGAATGAGGTTATTTTAATGTCGACTAAATTTGCAAAAAGGGTAACTCCAATGGGTATTCCAGCAACTAATTTGGATTATTTACCTGATTTAATTGAAGTGCAAAAAAAATCTTTTGAATGGTTTTTAAAAGAGGGTTTGAAAGAAGAATTACTTGCTTTTTCACCTATTAAAGACTATACAGGAAGATTAGAATTACACTTCCTACCAAACTATACTTTCGATAATGCTAAATACACTATCGAAGAAGCAAGAATTCACGATGCTACTTACGCAAAACAATTACGTGTTATGGTAAGACTTGTAAACCGTGATTCTGGTGAAATCAAAGAACAAGAAGTTTATATCGGTGATATTCCGACTATGACTGACAAAGGTACTTTCATTGTTAACGGTGCAGAACGTGTTATCGTTTCTCAAATCGTTCGTTCTCCAGGGGTTTACTACAAACGTGAAATCTCTCCAACTGGTAAACGTTTATACAATGCTACAATTATTCCAAACCGTGGTGCTTGGATTAAAATTGAAACAGATTCTAACGATTTAATCTACGTTAAAATCGATAAAAACAGAAAAATCTTAGCAACTACATTATTAAAGGCAATGGGCTTATCAGTTGCTGAAATGGAAGCATCTTTCACTCACTTTGAATTCTTAAAGAAAACTTTAGAAAAAGATACAGCAGAAACTACAGATGATGCTTTAATCGATGTATACAAAAAATTAAGACCTGGTGACCCTGCATCTGCTCAAGGTGGACGTCAAATTATCGAAGCACGTTTCTTTGATGAAAAGAAATATGATATCGGTCGTGTTGGTCGTTACAAAATGAACAAAAAATTGAACTTGAATATCCCTGCTTCTCAAAGAACATTGACTATTCAAGATATCGTTGCATCTATCGAATACTTAATCAACTTAACTTATGATGAAGGTTCTGTAGATGATATCGACCACTTAGGTAACAGACGTGTTCGTTCAGTTGGTGAATTGTTACAAAACCAATTCAGAGTTGGTTTAAGCCGTATTGAACGTATCGTTAAAGAAAGAATGACACTACAAGATAGTGAAACTCTTACTCCATTGAACTTATTGAACACTAAACCATTAGTTGCTTCACTAAAAGAATTCTTTGGAAGTTCTCAATTATCACAATTTATGGACCAAATCAACCCATTGGCTGAATTGACTCACAAAAGACGTATTTCAGCATTAGGACCTGGCGGTTTACAAAGAGAACGTGCAGGTTTTGCGGTTCGTGATATTCACCCTTCACACTATGGACGTATTTGTCCGATTGAAACTCCTGAAGGTCCGAACGCAGGTTTGATTGGTTCTTTAGCAACTCACGCTAAAATCAACAATTACGGTTTCATCGAATCTCCATTCTTCGTTGTAAAAGACGGTGTGGTTACAGATGAAGTAGTTTATATGACAGCAGACGAAGACGAAAACTTACACTGTGCTCCTGCAGACGTACAATTGAACGAAGACGGCACTTTTAAAGATGCAAACGTTCCAGTTCGTTACAGATCAGAGTTCGTAATGTGTGAATCTTCAAAAGTTGACTTCGTTGGTGTTTGCCCAATTCAAATCATCTCAGTTGCGACATCAGTAATTCCATTTATCGAACACGATGACGCTAACCGTGCATTGATGGGTTCAAACATGCAACGTCAATCAGTACCTCTTTTAATCACTGAAAGACCAAGAGTTGCAACTGGTATGGAAGCCAGAGCAGCAAGAGATTCAGGTATGTTAATCATTTCTGAATACGACGGTGTTGTTGAAAGAGTAGTTGGTGAAGAAATTACAATCAGAGACACTCAAGGTGTTCCTCACGTATATCAATTAATGAAATATGTAAGAAGCAACCAAGACACTTGTATCAACCAAAAACCTATCGTAAAAGAAGGTGATAAGGTTAAAGCAGGTGATGTAATCGCAGACGGTGCTTCAACATGTGGTGGTGAACTTTCATTAGGTAAAAATGTTTTAATTGCATATATGCCTTGGGAAGGATATAACTTCGAAGATGCTATCTTGTTATCAGAAAGATGCGTTCACGATGATATCTTTACTTCAGTTCACATCGAAAAATTAGAAATTGACGCAAGACAAACAAAACTAGGACCAGAAGAAATTACTCGTGAAATTCCAAATGTTTCAGAAGAATCTTTGAGACACTTAGATGAACGTGGTATTGTTCGTATCGGTGCTAGAGTGTATGCAGATGATATCCTTGTTGGTAAAGTAACTCCAAAAGGTGAATCTGAACACCCACCAGAAGAAAAATTGTTAAGAGCAATCTTCGCTGAAAAAGCACGTGATGTAAAAGACAACTCATTAAGAGTTCCTCACGGTGAAGGTGGTAGAGTACTTGACGTTAAAGTATTTGATAGAGAAAAAGGTGATGAATTACCACCTGGAGCAAATACAGTAATCAGAGTTTACATCGCTCAAAAACGTAAAGTTTCTGTAGGTGATAAACTTTCAGGTCGTCACGGTAACAAAGGTATCGTATCAAGAATTCTTGCAAAAGAAGATATGCCATTCTTACCAGACGGTACTCCAGTAGACGTAGTATTGAACCCTCTAGGTGTTCCTTCTCGTATGAACGTAGGTCAAACTTATGAACACTTATTAGGTTTAGCATCATACTTAACAAAAGAATATTATGCAGCACCTTCATTTGACGAACGTTTCGGCAAAAACATGTCTGAAAAAGTTACAAAAGAAGAATTGTTACGTGGTATCAGAGAAACTGGTTGCGATTGGGTTGGCGAAGATGGTAAAGTTCGCTTAATCGACGGTCGTACTGGTGAACCATTTGATGAACCGGTTGCAGTAGGTTTAACTTACTTCTTGAAACTTGTTCACTTGGTAGATGATAAAATCCACGCTCGTTCAACAGGTCCTTACTCATTAGTAACACAACAACCATTGGGTGGTAAAGCACAATTCGGTGGTCAAAGATTTGGTGAAATGGAAGTTTGGGCTCTTGAAGCATACGGTGCTGCATACACACTTCAAGAAATGCTTACAATCAAATCAGATGATGTTAACGGACGTAATAGAGCGTACGAAGCAATTGTTAAAGGTGATAACATTCCAAGACCTGGTATCCCTGAATCATTCAAAGTACTTGTAAGAGAATTACAAAGTATCGGTTTGGATATCACAGTTGCTAAAAAAGACGGTGTTGAAGTTGACTTAATGAGCGATATGGACGACTTGAGAAAGGCTGCTCCAAAACGCACATTATCAGACATTGATTCAGAGTTGTTAAACATTAACTTCTTTGAAACACCAACAACATTCGGTGATCTATAATCCGAAAGATAAGATTAGACAACAAACTCAACAAAGGAGAAAATTATAAATGTCAACAAGTATAGATTATTTTGATTATATACGAATCAGCATAGCATCACCGGAAAGAATCTTAAAATGGTCATACGGTGAAGTTACAAAACCTGAAACAATCAACTACCGTACTTTAAAACCAGAACGTGATGGTCTATTCTGCGAAAGAATCTTTGGACCTACAAAAGACTGGGAATGCTATTGCGGTAAATACAAAAGAGTAAGACACAAAGGTATCATCTGTGAACGATGCGGTGTTGAAGTTACAGACTCAAAAGTACGTCGTCATAGAATGGGACACATTAAATTGGCTGCTCCTGTTTCTCACATTTGGTTCTTAAAAGGTATTCCTTCATATCTTGGTTTACTTTTAGACATGACTTTAAAAGATTTAGAACAAGTTATCTACTTCAATAGTTATGTTGTAACAGACCCAGGTGAAAGTGAATTCAGAAAACTTCAATTATTAAATGAAGAAGAATATGAAGACTACATTATGGAACACGAAGATACTGAATTAAAAGTTGGTATCGGTGCTGAAGCAATTAAAGAATTGTTAGGCGAAATCGATGTTAAAGGTCTTGCTGAAGAAATCAGAGCAGAATTGAACGCAGGTGTAAATTCTGTTCAAAGAAAAGGTAAATTAATTAAACGTTTAAGATTGTTGGATTCATTAATTTCAAGCGAAACTGACCCAACATGGATGATTATGGATGTACTTCCAATCACTCCACCAGACTTAAGGCCAATGGTTCAATTAGACGGTGGACGTTTTGCAACATCAGACTTAAACGACTTATACAGACGTGTAATTAACAGAAACAACCGTTTACAAAGATTATTGGAAATGGGTGCTCCTGAAATTATCGTTAGAAACGAAAAACGTATGCTTCAAGAAGCAGTAGATGCGTTGATTGATAACGGTCGTCGTGGACGAACAGTAGTTGGTCCAAACAACAGACCATTGAAATCATTATCTAACATCATTGAAGGTAAACAAGGTCGTTTCCGTCAAAACTTGTTAGGTAAACGTGTTGACTATTCTGGTCGTTCAGTAATCGTAGTTGGTCCATCATTAGAATTGAACCAATGTGGTTTACCAAAAGAAATGGCTATCGAATTGTTCAAACCGTTCGTAGTAAATAAATTAATTGAACGTGGATATGTACAAAACATTAAATCTGCTAAAAAGAAAATTGAACGTTCTGAAGCAATTGTATGGGATATCTTAGAAGAGGTAATCGACGGACACCCAGTTATGTTAAACCGTGCCCCTACTCTTCACAGATTAGGTATTCAAGCATTCGAACCAAAACTTGTAGAAGGTCGTGCAATTCAATTACACCCATTGGTATGTACAGCATTCAATGCCGATTTCGACGGCGACCAAATGGCTGTTCACGTTCCATTGTCAATTGAAGCCCAAACAGAAGCAAGAATGTTGATGTTAGCAACAAATAACATCTTAGCACCTGCAACAGGTAAACCTATTATTACACCATCTCAAGATATGGTTATGGGTATGTATTATTTGACTCTTATTAAAGACGAAAATATGGTACCTACAAAATACTTCTACAACTTCCAAGATGCTATTGCAGCCTTAGAAGCAAATGTTATCAAGTTACACGACAAAATCTATGTTCGTGACGAACACGGTAAACGTCTTGAAACTACAGCAGGTAGAATTATTTTCAACGAAGCAGTAAGAAACGCAGTTTTATAATATAAAGGTAAAAAAATGACAAATATGTATACAACACAGAAGAAAACAGTAGATTTCATTAATAAACAAATGGATAAAGGTGCATTGAAAAACTTACTTGCACAAATCTATCTTGAATTTGGTGGTGCAAAAACAGCAACCCTTGCTAACACTTTGAAAAACTTGGGTTACCATTACGCAACAAAATCAGGCGTAACAATTTCAATTTCAGATTTGTCTGTACCTCCTATCAAGCAACAATTGTTGAAAGAAGCAGATGAAGAAATTCAAAAATCAACAAACAGATACTTAAAAGGTGAAATTACCGAAGTAGAAAGATATACAAAAGTTATCGACACTTGGTCAGAAACAACAGCAAAATTAACTGAACAAGTAGTTAAAAACTTCGATAGATTGAACCCAGTATATATGATGGCGTTCTCTGGTGCCAGAGGTAACTTATCACAAGTATCACAATTGGTTGGTATGCGTGGTTTGATGGCTGATGCACAAGGTCAAATCATCGACTTGCCGATTAGAGCAAACTTTAAAGAAGGATTGTCAGTAACTGAATACATCATTTCTTCATACGGTGCTCGTAAAGGTCTTGTAGATACAGCGTTGAAAACAGCCGACTCTGGTTACTTAACAAGACGTTTGGTTGACGTTGCTCAAGACGTTATCATTCGTGATACAGATTGCCACGGTAAAAAACACATTATGTTGAAAGGTATCTACGACGGAGATACTTGTATTGTTCCATTAATCGACAGATTATTGGGTAGAACAATTGCTCAAGATATCGTTGATGCTGACGGCAATGTTTTAATCGAAGCAAACACAACTTTAGATAGAAAAGATATCAAGAAAATTGAACGTTCTGGTATTGAATTAACAGAACTTGCAGTTCGTTCAGGCTTAACTTGTGAACTTGAATATGGTATTTGCCAAAAATGTTACGGTTGGGCAATGACAACTCAAAAATTAGTTGATGTTGGTGAATCAATTGGTATTATCGCAGCACAATCAATCGGTGAACCTGGTACACAGTTAACAATGAGAACATTCCACACTGGTGGTGTATTTAAAGGTTCTGGTGCTATGAAACACATCATCGCTGAAGAAGCAGGTGAAATTGTTTCAGACGTTAAAACTCGTGAAGTTAGAACACGTCACGGGGATATCGTACAAATCCTTATTCTTGAATCTGATGTCGAAGTTAAAGGCGAAAAGAAATCAAGAAAATACCACATTCCTGCAGGTGCTAAAATCTTATTCAAAAAAGGTCAAAAAATTGAAAAAGGCTTTGAACTTGCTGAATACGAACCAGTATCACAAGGGGACGGTTCTCGTTTAACAGAAAAAGCAACAAAAGATATTACTTCTGATTTGTCAGGTGAAGTTGTTTACCAAGACTTTACTGCAGATGAAAAGAAAGACAGACAAGGTAACGTATCAAGAACTGCTAACAAGAGCGGTGTTGTTTGGGTTCTAGGTGGCGATGTTTACAACTTACCTGGTGGTTCAAAAATTCTTGTTAAAGATGAACAAAAAATTAAACAAGGCGAAAAATTGGCTGAAACACTTACAATCTGCGAACACGGTGGTGAAGTAAGAGTTGGCGAAGACCTTGAAATTGAAGAAACTAAATTTGAAGGTAAAAAAATCAAGAAAATTGTTTCTGGTAAAGAATTAACAATCGTTATCGCTTCAATTATGCCTTCAAATGCTTCATTTGAACAAACTAAAAAAGAACAAATTTGGACAGTTGAAGATTCAGGCGAAAAATATATCGTTAAATCTCCAGTTGATACAACAGTTGAAAACGGTATGATTATTGCCGAATTAATCAGTGATGATTGCTCAGTTTCATCTTCTGGTGAAATCAAATACATCGACGTAGAAGTTGATGAAAACCAAATCATTACAAAATCTGGTGATATCGTATTTATTCCAGAAGAAGTTCACCAATTGAACAAAGAATCTTCTTTGAAAATGGTTGAATCTGGTACAAAAGTTACTGCTGGTACAGAAATTGTAAAAGACGTATACTGCCACTTAGACGGTATCGTTGAAATCAAAGAATACAATGATGTAATTCACGAAGTAACAATCAGACCTGGTGAAATTCACCAACTTGCAAACGTTTCAGAATTGAAAGTTGAAGAAGGTGAAGTAATCAAAAAAGGTACTTTAATCGCTGACGGTATCAAAGCAAAAGAAACTTCAATCGTTACAATTATGGATTCAGATATGGAAGATTTGGACATCGAAGATTTAGATGAAGAAAAAGAATCTTTGAGTCTTGATGAAGATAGTATCGCAAATCAACCAATTCAAATCTTAGTAAGACCAGTTCAAGTTATCAAAATTAATCAAAAAGACGTATCAATCAAATTTGATACAACTGATGAATTAATTGATATTATTCCTGTAACTCAATTACAATACAAAGACGGTGCAAGAGTAAGAAATCTTGACGGTGCTACATTAATCAGAACAAGTTTAGTACTTCAAATGCAAGGCTACTTATCTCACTTAAAAGGTATGGTAGAACTTGATGAAAAAGGTGCTTTGAAAATTGTTGTACTTGATAAATTAATCGTACGTCGTGAAATTGAAGGTAATTCAAAATTAAACGATTCACTTCAAACTGAACTTTTAGTTAAAAACGGTGAAACAATTGCTCCAAAAACACCAGTAGCAAAAACTTGTGTATTAGCAATGAATGACGGTGTTGCTTCAATCAAAAACGAAGAAGAAGAAGCAAGAAGATTACTTTTAATTTGTGAAAACTACGAAGAAAAAGTTGCAATCAAATCAAAAGCAGTTGTAAAAGCCGGTCAATTTATAAAACAAGACGATTTATTAACAGAAGGTGAAGACAGATCTCCAGTTTCTGGTCAAATCGTAAGTGTTACAAAATCAGAAATCGTAATTCGTGCTGGTAGACCATACTTAATCAGCCCTGGTACAATGTTACAAGTATCAGCAGGTTCATTGGTACTACGTGGTGATATGCTTGTTACATTGGTATACGAAAGACAAAAAACAGGTGATATCGTACAAGGTCTTCCAAGAGTAGAAGAATTACTTGAAGGTAGAAAACCAAAAGACTGTGCTATTTTGGCTGAAGAAGACGGTACTGCTATCATTGAAACAGATGATGATATGCCAAGATTGTATGTAGAAAATGAAGAAGGTGCTAGAACTGAAATCAAATTTGCAATCGATGCAAATATCGTTGTTCAAAATGGTCAAAAAATCAAAAAAGGTCAACCATTAACAAGTGGTCCTTTGAACCCACACGATGTTATCAGATTATGTGGTCCAGAAGTAGCACAACAATACTTGGTAGACGAAGTACAACGTGTATACCGTTCTCAAGGTGTAGAAATCGCTGATAAACACGTTGAAATCATCGTAAGACAAATGACTAAGAAAGTTAAAGTAGTTGATGCTGGTGATACAAACTTACTTCCGGGTGAATTGGTTGAAGTTCAATTATTCGAAAAAGAAAATGCAGCAGTTCAAGCAAATGGCGGTCAAGTTGCAACTTGTGAGTACATGTTATTAGGTATCACAAAAGCATCATTGAATACTGAATCATTTATTTCTGCAGCATCATTCCAAGAAACAACAAGAATCTTGACAGAAGCAGCAGTTGACGGTAAAAAAGACTTGTTGAGAGGTTTGAAAGAAAACGTTATCATCGGTCGTCTAATCCCTGCTGGTACTGGTTTCTATCACTTAACTCATGCAAATGAAGAAAAGGATAAAGAAGCACAACGTCGTGCAGCACAAAGAAACCAAGCAAGAAAACCATCTGCAATTCTTGAAGAAATCGAAGGAATGTTCGGTGCTCCTGAATTTTCAATTGATGATGAAACAATCGGTTAGATTGAAATAAATAGAAAAAGGCGAGATGTCAAACATCTCGCCTTTTTTTTATTAAAAATTTTTTTAAACTCCAGAACCTTTGATTTCGATTTTTTTCAAACGTTGTTCAATTTTTCTGTACCATTTTAGTGGTTGTTGGAATAGAGTTTTGTATTCGTCTAATTTACCTTCTGAAAGTTCTTTGAACTGTTTATCGCAAGATTCTGTCATTACATTTTCTAAGTAATGAGTATATTCTTTTCTATCGATTTTGCTATCATCTAAAACGATTGGGTCGTGGAATTCAACCAAAACTTCCGGTCTATCCGCACGTAAGAACATATAATTTACCGCAACCGGAATTAGATTAACTTTGCCATATTTTTCCACTGCATTTTGTGCAATGTATGCAAGACCTGTTTGGAAATTTATAGGTCTGTAGTTAGGTGGCATGATAATTCCTTGTGGGAAAATATACAAGAAATTATTCAAATCACCAATTGCTTCAACTGAATATTTAAGTGCTGCCATAGAGGCTTGTGGAGATTTTTTGTTAACTGAAAATGCTCCTGCACGACGTAATAATGGGAAGCGGTTTAATTCTTCAACCATAATACGAATTTCTTTTTTGAAAATTCTTCTGCAGATGTTATAGCCAACAATACCGTCCCACCAGTTTGAATGAGGTGCAAAAAGTATTGTAGGGATAGAATCATCTCTTTCTAAAACTTTTTCAGCATTCTTATGACGGAGAGCGAAAAATCTATTTTCAAGCATTCCGTAGAAAAACTGATTGCCTACCCACAACCAAAATTTAGAGGTTTTTGCGGGTGCGAATTTTTCATTTTTATTCCTCAATTTTGTTGGAGGAACTTTTGAATATAAATTTTCCATATTGTCATTTTATAACAGCCATACTTTTTTAAACCCTTTAAAAAGTGTAATTTTTAAAAAACTTAACATATCCGTTGACGGCAAAAATGGTTTATTATAGCATGGGCTCAGAGGAAATGAAGTGAATATCTTCAACTGTGCCGCAGCCGTAAAAGTCGGAATGCTCCGGAAAGATTGGAAGGTCTTTCATGTAACTTATCGCCGAACTTCGGATACAAAGTTAAGGCTTAATTATTAAAACTGAATAATTACCCAACCCCTTTAGATAAGTTTCTCAGCACCCTAAGGAAGTATAAGGATAAGTGTAACGTAATGCCTGTTGCAGGTGTACAAACGAATAACGTAAGTAATGGAACATGTCCTCACGGATTGCCACACGGAGCGTGTCCAATTTGTTCTGGTGGAATGGGAAGTGCTTCTCAAAAGAAAGCAGATTTCTCAGCAAAACCAGGGGAAATGAGTTGGAACGAATGTGCCGCAATTGGTGCAATGATGCGTGCTGCAAAACTTCGAAAACAAATGAATGCTCAGGCTCATGAGAATAGGCTTATGCAGATTGCAAATTTTGAGCGAACAATGATGAATACATCTCAAAAATTGGCTCAATTGGTTGCAATGGTATCAAATAATATGCCAAGTGCTATTGCAAAGCCTGTTTCTGTAATGATTAACAAAGTTTTAATTCCAGTTCTCAATACAATGAAGAATATTCCAACAAATATAATGAAATCTTTTGATGCTATACGGCAAAAGGTTTTTGATATTCAAGATAAACTGAATGCGATGTTTGGTGAAATGAAAAATTCTATTGAAAAGAAAGTCTCCGAAACTCTCGCTAATTTTAGAAAAAAAGTCCGATTACTTTTCCAAGTAGACGAAACAACCGAAACCACGGACGAAGAAAAGGAAATTGAGGAAGAAAAACGAACATTTGAGGTTAAAACTTTTATAAACGATTTGTACAACAAAATTACTCAAATGACCCAAACTTACGGACAATATAAAAAAGAAGAATTTGAAAATAAAAACAAAGACAAAAACAAAACAGGATAAAAATGCAAGTTAATAAAATAACAAACAATTTAGCAAAACTAATGTTAGTAGACGATTTAGGCTTTAAAAAAGCCCAAATGCCAACTGCAAACAGACCTTATTGCATTTTTGATATGGATAAGGTTGATGTTTTTGTTAAAAATAAAGAAAAAGCACTTCCAAAATTGTCCAATATGCTTCAAACTGCAAAAACAGAAGATGAAATTGTAGAGGGGCTATATATTGCAGATAGAATGATTGACGGTGGAACAAAAGGTATTGGAAATCTTTACTATTCAGTATTCTCACGTTTTAATGAGTCAAGAAGTGCAAATGTTCAAACTTTTTTGTCTGGAATTTATAGAAAAACTCTAAATCCAGATGCGTTTGGACCTTTGGTAAAAATGATGTGTAACAATATCATTGACCCTCCAAAATCAAACTTTGACCCGAATGAAGAAGTCGGTGGGGCAGTAATTGAGTATATCAGAGATGCAGTAAAGCAAAGTAAATCTAAAAAGTAATATAAAATTAGAATAAAGGAAAAGGAAAGAAAATGAGATTACAAGCAATCACAAATCCAATTAGCAGAGTATTTTTCAAAAGTTCAGAAGTCGAAAAAACTCCAGTTCAAGCAGTTCAACCAATTGCGAGTGGTTTAAATCAACCAGAAAAAGATGAATTCGTAAAAAATACTCCAGCAGAAGATGACAAACCTTTTGAATTACCAAAAGATGTTGAATTCAAAAAGCCAAGAATGGCTACAAAAGAAAAACCTTATTGCGAATTTGACCAAAACAAAGTAGATTTGTTCGTAAATGCAAAAGAAAAAGCAATTCCAACATTGACAAAAATGTTAGGCGAAGCAAAAACAGAAGATGAAATTTGCGAAGGTTTATACATCGCAGACAGAATGATTGCAAACGGTACAAAAGGCATGGATAAAATGTATTACGGTTCATTCTCACGTTTTAACGAAGACCGTTCACCAAACGTTCAATCATTGTTGTCAGGTGTTTATAGAAGAATATTAGTTCCAGATGCTTTTGGACCTTTGATGAAAATGTTGGTTACAAACATTTTAGTTCCTCAAAAAGACGCACCATTTGACCCAAATGAAGCAATTGGCGGTTCAATTTTAGAACACATTAAAACGAAGGAGATTCACCCTCTGTAGTAAGCATTTGAATGTTTTCACGAATATTTTTATAATTAAAGTCGATGCTCTCAATTTCTTTATATAATTTGAGGGCTTCTTCTTTGTTTCCTTGACGTTCTAATAACAATGCAAGTTGATATTTTGCATCAATGTGGCTAGGTTCAAGTTCAAGAATTTTTTCAAGAGTGCTTCTTTCACTTGTTTTATCGTGTTGATTTTCATATAACAAAGCAAGTTTATACAAAACGTCAGTATTTTCAGGTGAAACATCTGAAGCAACCAATAGGGCATCTTTTTGTTCGTAAGTGTTACCGATAGACTCATAAGCATCTGCAATTGCCATATAATATTTTGCTGCTTTTGGATTGATTTGAATTGCTTTTTTATAATGCAAAATCGCTTCGTTGTAGTTTTTAATGAACGAATTTACTTGACCTAATTCGTAATAAACTTCAGGATTTGTATTATCATATTGCATTGCAAGTGTGATAATTTTAAAACATTCGTTGATGTCTTGTTTTTCAAACAAATATTTAGCCCAATTTACGAATACGTTACTCATTTCTGTGTGAATATCTTTTACTTCAAGAGGGTTTACAAGGTCAAGAATTTCTTTGTATAACTCAATTGCAGGCATGAAATCATTATTCTTTTCGTAATTTTGAATCATCAAACGTTTAATGTCGATGTTTTCTTTATTCTTTTCTGAAAGTTCGCTTAATAAAGCCATACCCTCTTCTTCTTTACCACTTGCAAGAAGAATTTTAGCGATATATGTTTTTGTCTTGATTTTGTCTGAGAATGGGTGTTCTAACAATTTTTTAGCATAAGCCATTGTTTTATCTACATCTTTTTCAAGGTAGCATAAATTAATCAAATTGTTTAATAACCATAGGCTCAAACTGTTGTTTTCATTTGTTTCTAACAATTTTTCGCAATTTTCAATTGCACTTTCGTAGTTTTGAACTTTTATGTATAACTCAATAAGTTTCTTGTTTGTGTCTGTATCTTCTGGGTAAATTTCCAAAATTTCGTTTAATTCATCAAATGCTTCTAGATAATTTTCTAATTCAATGTTTAATTCTGCAAGTTTTGTTTTAATTTGCATTAATTCTAAGTTATTTTCAGTCAATGATTCAAGTTTTTTAAGCACTTTAAGTGCAGAAGTTTTTTGCTTAGTTTCTAAATAAATATCGCTCAAATCTTTTACTGCAACGATATTTTCAGGGTCTTGCTTAATGATTTCTTGAAGTTCTGTGATTGCTTTTGCGTATTGATTAATTTTCTTGTAGCATTTTGCAAGCAATAAACGAACATCAACATTGCCATCATCTGAGTTCAAAACTGTTATGCATTCTTTGATTGCATCGTACATATTGTCTGTTGTGTAATATGTTTTTGCTAATAATGCTCTAAGTTTATGATGCTCTGGTTTTACATTTAGGTATGTTGTTGCTAATTTTTCAACAAGTTTATATTTCTTTTGTTTAAACAACAAATTTGCTTGTTCTAAAATATCTTTCTTTGAAATTTGTAATTCTCTATGACTTGAAGATGAACCAGTAGAAAGAATCATAATTATTAAATAAATCAAAGCGATTATTGAAATTAATGCAATTAATAGAACAAATAATGAAGTTGACATAAAAACCTTTTTCTAAATCCTATCCTTGGTGTATTTTTTTTGTTTCGTGTTTACTTTTAATAAAAAATAATTATAGTGATAGTATATGCTAAAGAAATTAACTTGTCTATTCTCCATTTTGATGATTTTTTCATCTGCGGTACTTGCAGATGAACTTAGTAGTGGGCAAGATTGGGCATCGCTATCTCAAATGGAAAACGCTTGGGACGGACAAAAAATGATTAAAAATTCAGAATACGATGCCATTGTGAATGAATTAGAAAAAAGAAAAAATGCAAAAAAAATAAGAGCCGAAAAAAGAGCAGGCGAAATGTTGATGAAAAATACTGAAATCACAGAATCTGACATGCTTGCTAAATTCGACGAACAATATCCGTTATTAAATCTTACAGTGCCATTAAAAATTGGTGATAAAGAAATCCCTATCGGACATTACAAAGTCGTAGGAGTTAAAGCAAACGGAAAAGTATATTTGAACTTATGCCAAGCATATAACGTCGTTGGTAGACTTACTGCGGTTGAAACAGAGGACGATTTTGACGAAAACGAAATTAATTTCGTAAAAGTTGAAGATGTTGGCAATAATTTTCTAATGGTAAAATACGGTTCAATGAAATTTAATGCTTATGCTTATGCACAATATTAAAAATAAACAAATTGGGTTATAAAAATTTCTTTGATTTTGTGTTAATTTATTATCATGAAACGAATTTTTTATGTAATTTTTATAATAATTATTTTGCTTTTACTCTGCAAAGCGTGTATCAGAAAGGATATATCTGATGAACGAGAGTTTAAGCATGATATTGTAAGAACAGAATCTACTTTCACTTTTCCTGCAGACCCTAAAAATATAAACATTTTGGGTAAAGACTTGTTGCAATCTCAAGCACCAGTTGGAAAATTTGGCGGAGAGATGATTTTGTCTACTATTGGTGAAGGTCCAAAAACTTTTAATCCTTTTACCTCAAAGGATTCGACTTCTTCAACAATGTCAGCAATGATGTTTGACGGATTGTTTTCAACCTCGCCAAAAGACGGAAAAATTATTCCTCGTTTGGCAAAATCTTATGAAACAAAAGACGGAATGACATATATTGTTTACATGCGTCATGGGATAAATTGGTCTGACGGTGAGCCAATAACCGCTAATGATGTTGTGTTTACGTGGAATAAAATTATCCTTGCCGGATTAGGAAATACTTCAATTCGAGATATGGTAACAATTGACGGAAAACTTCCAAAGGTTTATAAAGTCGACGATTACACAGTAAAATTTGTTATTCCAAAACCATTTTCACCTTTTGTAAGAATTTTGGCAACTCAAATTGCACCAAAACACATTTTTGAATCTGTTGTAATGCAAGGTGCAAAAGAGTTTGATAGTTTCTATTCAACAAACACAGCACCTAAATTGTTTGTTACAAGTGGACCTTACCGTTTGAAAGAATACCTTGCGGCTCAAAGAGTGGTGTTTGAACGAAATCCTCAATATTACATGGTAAATAAAGAAAATAAAAAACTGCCTTATTTAGATAAGGTTATTTACTTAATTGTAGGTGATTTGAACAATGAAATTTTAAAATTTGAGGGACACGAAATCGATGTGATTTCTCTAAGAGGTTCAAATGTTGCCCCTTACAAATTAAAAGAGGGTAAATCAGATTATAAAATCTACAATTTAGGCCCTGATACCGGAACAATGTTTGTTGTTTTGAATTTAAACAGACGTAAAAATTCTGAGGGTAATTATTACGTAAATCCGCAAAAGCAATTTTGGTTTACAAATAAAGACTTTAGAACTGCAATTGACTATTCTCTAGATAGAAAAAATATGGTTCAAAATATTGCAAATGGACTTGCAAAACCGTTGTTTACACCAGAAAGTTTAAATTCAATCTTTTTGAATAAATCGATAAAAGGTCATGAAAGAAATGTTGCAAAAGCAAAACAAATTTTGACCCAAAGCGGATTTAAAATAGGTAAAAATAACAAATTATACGATAAATTTAACAATCGTGTTGAATTTGATTTGTATACAAATGCCGGAAACACTGAACGTGAAGCAATCGGTGTTATGGTAAAACAAGATTTGGAAGATTTAGGTATGCATGTAAATTACAAACCTATTGAATTCAATACTCTTGTTAACAAAATGACAACAACGCTTGATTGGGATATGATTATTATGGGGCTTACAGGTTCTCCACTAGAGCCTTATGACGGTAAAAATGTTTGGTCATCAATGGGGTCGTTGCATTTGTTTAATCAACGAACAGAACCTAGCCAAATTGAAGATAGATATCCATTTGAAATTCGTTTAGATGAAATTTTTGAGTCTGCTCCTTTAAAATTAGATTTTGCAGAACAGAAAAAACTTTATGACGAATATCAACAAATAATTTATGACGAAAAACCTATAATTTATTTGTATTCGCCAATTAGAATTGTTGCTTTGAGAAAGAAATTCAAAAACATATATCCATCGCAACTTTCAGGTATAACTTATAATATTGAAGAAATTTATGAGGATAAGAATTAATGCAAATTTTGTTTTACATCTTAAAAAGAATATTGCAAACTATTCCGTTATTGATTTTGGTATCAATAATCAGTTTCTTCATAATAAGATTAAGCCCTGTAGACCCACTTGCAGAACTTAAATTAAATCCGTCGATTTCAAAAGAAACATTAAAATCTGAAGAAATTCGCCTTGGACTTGATAAACCTTTGCCTGTTCAATATTTAAAATGGGCAAAAGGCTTTGTGCAAGGTGATTTGGGTGTAACAACTACTGGTGAAGAAGTATCTGTAAAATTGGGTGAAAGAATTCCAAATACATTGCTTTTGACTCTGGTTGTAATCTTTTTGACTTGGTCTGTCGGTGTTCCACTTGGAATTTTGGCGGCGGTAAATTGGAAAACCCCTTTTGATAGAGTTTTGACGGTCATAACGAGTATCGGAATGGCAATTCCGTCATTCTTCTTTGCAATTTTATTGTTGATTTTTGCTGTTAAATCGGGTTGGTTTCCTGTCGGAGGTTTAACTTCGTACAATTTTAAAGAAATGAATATGTTGCAACAGATTTTTGACGTTGCTCATCACTTGTTCTTGCCTGTAGTTGTACTGTTTACAATATCTTTGGCTGGTTTGCAACGTCAAATGAGAGCAAATTTGCTAGATGTATTGGACAGTGATTATGTAAAATTTGCAAGAGCAAAGGGTTTAAGTGAATTTAAAGTAATTTTTAAACATGCCTTGAGAAATGCTGTTAATCCGATGATTACTCTTTTAGGATTTGAATTTTCAGGACTTTTATCAGGTGCTGCTCTTACAGAATATGTATTCCAGTACCCTGGGCTTGGAAGATTAATTCTTGAAGCAGTAATGAAATCTGATATCAATTTGGTTATGGCATCATTAATGATTGGTGCGATTATGTTAGTTGTCGGTAACTTAATCGCTGATATACTGTTGATTATTACAGACCCTCGAATTAGGGCAAAGGCTTAGGGGGACTGGCATGATTAAAGATATTTTTAACGGAATATTTAAAGATAAATTCGCAACAATTGCATTTTTTGTTTTGGTGTTTATTTATGTATGCCTATTTTTGGCAGAATTTATTGCACCTTATTCAAAAGATTATAGCGATAGAGAGTTGTCTTATGCTCCGCCATCACAAGTATTTACAATTGATGAAAACGGAAAATTCTCAAAACCGTATACCTATAATTACAAAAGAACTTACGATGCCGATTTAATGCAAACAATTTTTAAATTGGATAGAAGTAAAAAATATTATATAAAATTCTTTGCAAGAGGTGAAGAATACGTATTTTTAGGCTGTTTGAGAATGGATAGACATTTGATTTCAGTTGAAAATGGCGGAAAACTTTACCTTTTAGGTGCTGATATAAACGGTCGTGATGTATTTTCAAGACTTTTATACGGCGGTAGAATTTCTATGACAATAGGATTTTTAGCCCTAATTGTTTTGTTCCCAATAGGGTTAATTTATGGCGGAATTTCGGGATATTTCGGCGGGGTTGTCGATGTTTTGATGATGAGATTTGCTGAGGCGATAATGTCTATTCCAAGTTTTTATCTGTTGATTATTCTTGCCGCAATTCTTCCGTCGAATATGACAAGCACACAAAGGCTTATTTTAATCGTTGTAATTCTTGCAATGATTGGTTGGGCTGGATTTGCAAGGGTTGTAAGAGGTATGGTTTTATCCGTTAAAAATCAGGATTTTGTTCAATCTGCAAAAATGGTTGGTTCTTCTGATTGGCGAATTATTATCAAAGAAATTTTGCCTCAAACAACAAGTTACGTTATCGTTGCAATGACTTTATCTGTTCCAAGTTATATTCTTTCAGAAAGTGGATTGAGTTTCTTGGGATTAGGAATTCAACAGCCTGATGCAAGTTGGGGTAATATGTTAAAAGAAGCACAAGAGTACATAAATATTTTGTACAGACCTTGGCTTTTGACCCCTGGATTTTTAATTTTTGTTGCAGTCTTATCATTTAACCTAATAGGTGATACAATAAGAGATGTGTTAGACCCAAAAAGTAAAGTAAGATAGGTGAAAGTATGATACAATATACCATAAGTTTAGTGACCGCAATAGTTTTAGGCTTTGCGTTAGGTCTTGAAAGAGAATTGACAAACAAACAAGCAGGATTAAGAACTCATATTTTTGTTTGTTTAGGCTCATGTATTTTTACTTTGCTTTCAATTCACGGTTTTCCAACTTTTGCTTATGGTGATAACGTAGTTGTCGCAAATGCAACAGGTGTCAGAGATACAGCACGTATTGCGGCTCAAATTGTAACTGGTATCGGTTTTATCGGTGCTGGTACAGTAATGAGAAATGGTTCAACAGTTCATGGACTTACTACGGCGGCTACTTTATGGCTTGCTGCCGGTATTGGTATGGCATGTGGTTGCGGACATTATGATATTGCAATAATTTCAACTGTTTTATGCGTTCTTGTTTTAATCTGCGTAAAATGGATTGAAAGAAATATTTTGGCAAGAAGAAAAGTTGTTAATAAACGTTTAAGACTATCTTTGAAATGTGAAAAATGTAGTGTAAACGAAATTCAAAACTATATTATCAATGAATTCCCATACTTAAACGAAATCAAAAAAGTTGATTCTGACGGCGAAAACGATGCTAAAATCGTTGCTGTTATTAGTGTAAAAGACAATAATCCGCTTCAATGTTTATATAAAGAAGTTGAAAAAGTAGATGGTATTAAAACTATTTCTATAAGAGAGGCAGATGAGTAAAAATAGAGCCATAATTCGTTTCGACGGAAATGCAAGAGATTACTGGAAGACTTTTTTTACAACACTTTTTATTGTTGTAATGTTTGTTGTGTTGAATATTTTTTATATGATTCATACAATTCTTAACGGCGATGCAAATCCTAGAAAAACTAATGTAGACGCAGTTTTTGAGTCTTACCTTGTAGATATTTTAATCGATAAAAATAATCAATTTGCAAAAACTTATCCAAAAAATTATGCAGTAAATATGCGTTTGGGTATTTTGTACAGTTATAAAAAAGACTATATTTCTGCCGAAAAAGAATTTAAAAACTCTATAGAAAAATCTTTATCTTACGATTATGCCCCAAGTTATCAACTTGCAAAACTTTATGTAAAAATGGACAGATTGCAAGAAGCACAAGAAATTATGGATAAAATTGGTGAAAAGCCAAACAAAAAATTGATAAGATTTAAAGGTGATATCTATACTTTATTAGGAGATTCATACTTTAACCAAGGTTATTACGCACTTGCAGCGATAAAATATGATAAAGCGATGTCTTATTACGATGTGATTAAATTCAAAGATGAAAAAGTCGTAAAAGAAAGATTTGTAAATTCTTGTATTGCACTTGCAGACAAGTTTGTAGAAATTGGAAAAATTGATGAAGCGATAATGACTTTGGAAAAAGCCTATGAACTAAAACCAAATTTAATTTCAATAAATTATAAATTAGGGCTTTTGTACATTGATAACGACCCTTACAAGGCTTATGATTTGCTATCTTTTGTGCATAAAAAATCTCCTCAATCAATGAACTATGATGTTTATTTTGATTTGATAAACAAATTGGCAAATATTGAAGATTCTAAGGGTAATCCGACAGAGGCAGAACTTTACAGAAAAAGAGCAAAATATTATCAAACTTTTGTTAAAAACAATTTGTTGTACGATAAAGACCTATTTATCTCAGTTAATAAAATTGACGTAAACACTGATATTGCGGCACAAGAGTACATTATGAACGTGCAATTTACTCTGCAAAACAATTCTAGTTTAGATATCGAAAATTTATCAATCAAAGCGGTATTTAAAGACGGTGATAAGGTTATCCAAACTCTAACTCAAAAAATCTTTGATGAAACAAGAGTTTTTGAGGCCGGAACTGTAACTCCGCCAATTTCAATCAGTGCTTCTGAATCTTACAATGGAACAAACAAAAATGATAACTTGTCAGTAGATATTTATGCTTACAAATATCCAAAATATCAAGTGAAACTGTTCTCAGATTCGGTTAAAAAGCCTGAAATTATTGAATAAAAATTTGCATTTGACAGTTTTTGCAATCAAATTTTAATTTGTATTTTTGATTTTTTTCATCAATTAAATACAAATTTATAGGCTTTTTGCACATATTAAACGCATATTTTAAGCAATGCTTTGTTGTCATTAAAGGCTTATCCTTTATAGATGCACCGCTTTCGATAGTTTTTTCTGTAATTTTGCAACCACATTTTTCGTAAAATGCTTTTGCAAATTTGTTATGAACATTTGCTCTAAAATCCATTTCTGAGTACGGAAATTTCGCATAACGCAAAGGTTCTTGTTTTTGTAATTTGTAATTTTTTAACCTTTCGTCCATTAGTTTTTGGAACAAATTTCTGCGTAACTCATTTATTTGCGAAATTGGTAAAAATGGTAATTTTGATGCGTTTATTGAAATTTTTTCGCAATAAAAATCACTTTCATTTGATTTTTTTAATTGTTTTTCAAAATTTTGAGCCATTTTTTCTTGATTATTCGCAAGTTCTGATGAATTCATCTCAACAAATGCGGTGTTATTATTCTCATCTGTTGCGATAATTCTGTCATCTTGAACTTCAATGTTGGCTTGAATTTGTCTTTTTGTTTTTGAAATTTTTAATTGTTTTTCAAATTCTGAATCGAAATTTCTGAAAATAGTCATACCAACTTTTATTCCAGCCATTTTGTTTGGATAAATTTTATCGCCGTCAACTCTGTTTACCAAACAACCGGAATTATTGAAATACAAACCGTCTTGGGCATGAAGATTATTGTTTTTTATTATGAAATAATTTTCTCCAACTTTTTCGACTTTGCCTATTTTTTCGCCGATGGATTTTGGTGTGTCAAAATTGAAAATTTTACCACGTTTTTCTAAGAAATAATCCGTAAAACCTCGGTTAAAGGATTTTTTTACATCAGGCTCAAAATCCAAAAATACTTTGCCTGAAGAACTTTTTTTGCTTAGTTCATCTAATTTTTGTCTATAGTATGCAACGACATTTTTTATGTATGAAATATCTTTTAGTCTGCCCTCAATTTTGAAAGACGTAACTCCTGATTTAACAAGTTTTTCAAGATGTTTTTCGGCATTAAAATCTTTTAGAGATAGCAAATGTTTGTTTTCCGCTATTATTTTACCGTTTTCATCAACTAGAGTATATAATTTTCTGCAAGGTTGAGCACATTCGCCTCTGTTTGCTGAACGTCCACCAATTGCTTGGCTCAAATAACATTGTCCACTATAACTTACACATAATGCACCATGGATAAATGTTTCTATCTCTGTTTTTACGTTTTTGCAAATGTTATCAATTTCGTCTAAAGAGGTTTCTCTAGCGATAACAACTCGATTTAATCCGATTTCATCGAAGAATTTCACTTTTTCAAGATTTCTGTTATCACATTGAGTGCTTGCGTGTAGCGGAATTGGAGGTAATTCATTATTCATCGCTAATTCAATAAGCCCTAAATCTTGGATAATGATACCGTCAACTCCGATTTCGTAGAGTTTTTTTATCAATTCTTTTGCTTGTAAAATCTCGTTATCATCAAGAATAGTATTTATTGTGCAGTAAATTTTTACATAAAATTTATGTGCATAATCAACAATTTCTTTGATGTCGTCAAGTGAATTTGAAGCATTTTGTCTTGCCCCAAACATATTTGCACCAATATATACAGCATCTGCACCGTAATCAATGGCAGAAATAGCACATTCTTTATTTTTTGCTGGTGCAAGAAGTTCTGTTTTCATTATTTTATGCTCGCAAAATATTCAATAGTTTTTTTCAAACCGTCTTCAAGTTTTACTTTTGGCTCATAACCTAAAATAGTTCTCGCTCTTGTTAAATCAGGCTTACGTTTGATAGGGTCGTCTGACGGTAAAGGTTTGTGGATTATTTTTGAATTAGAATTTGTCAATTTGATAACAAGTTCTGCAAGTTCTAAAATTGTGAATTCGCCGTCATTACCAACGTTTACAGGTTCAAAATAGTTGTCTTTGTTCATCAATGCAACCATACCATTAAGTAAATCGTCAACATAACAGAACGAACGGGTTTGTGAACCGTCGCCGTAAATAGTTATATCGTTATTTTTTAAGGCTTGAACGATGAAATTTGAAACGACTCTGCCGTCGTGTTCCGCCATATTTGGACCATAAGTGTTAAATATTCTGATAATTCTTGTATCAACATTGTTTTGACGGTGATAGTCCATCATCAATGTTTCTGCTACACGTTTTCCCTCATCGTAACAACTTCTAATACCGATAGGGTTTACGTTTCCCCAGTATTCTTCTTTTTGAGGGTGCATAAGAGGGTCGCCGTAAACTTCACTAGTTGAGGCTTGTAAAATTCTTGCCTTTACACGTTTTGCAAGACCTAACATGTTTGTAACCCCAATAACACTAGTTTTGATTGTTTTGATAGGGTTGTGTTGGTAGTGAATAGGGCTTGCTGGACAAGCAAGGTTATAAATTTGGTCTGCTTCAACAAGAATTGGCTCTGTGATATCGTGTCGAATAAGTTCAAAATGTTTGTTATCTAGCAAATGTTCAATATTTTTTTTAGAGCCGGTAAAAAAGTTGTCCAAACAAATAACGTAATCGCCCTGATTTAAAAGTTTTTCGCATAAATGAGAGCCAATAAAACCTGCTCCGCCTGTTACTAGAATTGTTTTGGTCATAAAATCCTCTTTCGTTTATATTTTAGCATAAAATTTTTTTAATTATAATTTTTGAAATGAGGTTTGTCTTGGTAAAAATGTTTCAAATCTACTATGTTATTAAATTTTAGTAAAAATTCCGAAAAATACCATGCCTACATGGTTGCAATAGATTTTCACAATTTCTTAACAAAACTTATGTAAAATTTTTAGGAATAAGTGTAGAATTTTGCAAAATGGGTGATAGTAATGCAAATGGGAATTTTAACAAAAATAAATGTAAAAAGATTGTCATGTTTCAATAAAATTAAGACTTTTTTGATTTTTACCGTTTTATAATATAGGTATAAATAATCTTGGGAGCGGGGTTAGTTCCTCGCATTGATATGATAGTTGTAAATCACTCGCTTTTGGCTTAAATCGAAATTTTTCGATTTGCCGAAAGGTCGAAGTGGTTATTATTTTTTATTTGAGAGTTTATGAACAGAGTTTGTATTTACGCACATTTTGACGAAAAAAATATTATTGACGATTATGTCTTGTTTGCAATTGAAGAAATGAAAAAGGTTTGCAATGAGATTGTTTTTGTTTCTTGTTGTGATTTGCCATCAGAAGAATTAAACAAACTAGATTGTCATAAAATCGCCGAACATCACAAAGAATACGATTTTGGCTCGTATAAAAGAGGTTTTGTTTTTGCTAAAAAACACAAACTTCTTGAAAATTGTGATGAGTTAGTTTTTGTGAATGACAGTTGTTATGGACCTTTTAAACCTTTGGATAAAATTTTCAATTCAATGAAAGAAAATCCTTGTGATTTTTGGGGTTTAACAAAAAATAAATATGCGTTCAAAATTGTTAAAAACAGAACAAAAGATTGTTATATCCCGCATATTCAATCATATTTCTTTGTTTTAAGATCACAAGTGTTTAATTCAAAATGTTTTGAGGATTTTATAACTTCTGTAAAAGAAGAAGAAAGCAAAAATGCAGTTATTGAAAAGTATGAAATTGGTTTAACGACAGAACTTGAGGTTGGCGGATTTGAGTGTGATTATGCAATAAAAGATTTTTACAAATACAACAATCCGACCGTTTACAAATGGAGAAAATTATATGAAAAATCAGATTTTCCATATATAAAATGCTCTCTTTTGAGGTTAAAAAACTCTTTGCACACGACAGTTGAGGGTTGGCAGGAACTTTTGACTGCAGAACAAATTGATATGATTGAAAAAAATCTTTCGTATACTCGTAGAGTTAAACCTATGCAACATTTTGCACCAAGATTTTTAAAAGAATTTGTGTTTAATCATTTGCCAAACAAAAAAATGAAATCAAGAATTATTACAAGGTTTTTACTAAAGACTATTTTTGCATTTTTGACTGATTAATTTTATTTTTTAGTCAAAAAGTGGTGATTTTTTTG
>CAVFCO010000114.1:0-3241 GCA_963620955.1 Alistipes senegalensis
TCTTTTATTAGTTTCATAAAAATGTTTCTTTTAGTCTAATATGTATTTGAACTTGTACACCCTTCTTGAATTTTCATGTTTACGTTTTGTCATTTTATTCGTCAAATAATTGTTTTTAAGATGTTTTTTGGCTAAAATAAAGATATTATGATAGAAGTAAAAAAGATTAAATTAAACAATTTTGAAATTGGTGGAGATAAATTAACAATTTTTGCAGGACCTTGTGCAATTGAAAGTTATGATTGCATGGCAACCGTTGCGGAAAAGTTAAAAGAAGTTTGCGAAAGATTGGATATCAATTATGTATTCAAATCTTCTTACGATAAAGCAAACCGCTCAACGATTGACGGTTACAGAGGGTTGGGTATTGATAAAGGTTTAGAATACTTAGCAAAAATAAAAAAAGAATTTGATTTACCGATTGTAACTGACGTTCACTTACCTCAAGATGCTCAAAGAGTTTCAGAGGTTGCAGACGTTATTCAAATTCCTGCGTTTATGTGCAGACAAACAGATTTGCTTGTCGCTGCTGCAAAAACCGGTAAAATCGTAAATATCAAAAAAGGTCAATTTTTAGCACCACAACAAATGAAAGCCTTGGCTCAAAAGGTTGTTGATTCAGGTAATGACAAAGTTTTATTTACAGAACGTGGTGTAACTTTCGGTTATAACAACTTGGTTACAGATATGCGTGCAATTCCAATGATGCAAATGTTGGGTTATCCGGTTGTATTTGATGCAACTCACAGTGTTCAAATGCCGGGAACAAATGGTTGTGCAACTGGTGGCGACAGAAGATGGGTTCCAGTTTTGGCAAAGGCATCTGTAGCAAGTGGTGTAAACGCATTATTCTTTGAAGTTCACCCTGAACCTGAAAAAGCATTGTGCGACGGTGATAATATGTTGCCATTAAAAGATGCTGAAAAATTATTCAAAGTTTGCAAAGACATTTTTGATTTAGTGAGAAACGAAGAATGATATTAGAAACAATCGTTACCGGAATGATAGAAAACAATAATTATCTTCTTATTGATGAAAAATCGAAAGAGGCTATTCTTGTTGATTGCTCAAAATTTGAAGAAGATTTGTTGGAAATGCTAGACGAACACTGTGCTAATTTGAAATATGTTTTAATTACTCACGGACATTTTGACCACATTTTAGGTATAAACAAACTTCACGAAGTTATGCCTGAGGTTGAAATTTTAGCACCAATTAATGACAAAGATTTAATTGAAGATGTGGTTGGATTTGTAAATACTTTTGTTGGTAATGTTGAAGATGTAAAAGTTCCATACATTACAAAATACATTGATGAAAATTCTGAAATTTTTATTGGTGATGAAAAAATCAAAGTTATAAATACCCCTGGACATACAAAAGGCGGTGTTTGCTACTTTGTAGACAACAAGTTATTCTCAGGCGATACAATTTTTGAGGGTAGTGTTGGCAGAACAGATTTACCTGGAGGAAGTTATCAACAAATTCGTCAAAGTGTAAAAAATATCTTGGAAATGTTTGACGATAGTGTTAAAATATACCCAGGACATGGCGACTCAACTTCTGTTGGGTTTGAAAAGAAATATAATCCAGTTTTATAAAAAAGGAAAATAGGGAAATGAAAGAACAATTACAAAAAATTTATGATTCTGCAAAAGCAGATTTAGACAAAGCACAATCAATTGCAGATATCGAAGAATTAAAATTGAAATATTTAAGCAGAAAAGGTGAATTGAATTCAATCAAGAAAAATTTGAAAGACCTTTCTGATGAAGATAAAAGAGTTGTAGGTGCTTTTGCAAACGAAGTTGCAAACAAACTTGAAGCAGAAGTAAAAGCAAAATACGACGAATTCTACAAAAAAGAATTAGACGAAAAACTTAAAAAAGAAAAAATCGATGTAACTTTGTCTGGTAAATTTGTTCAAATGGGACACGTTCACCCAATCACACAAACAATCAACGAAATTACAGATATTTTCCACACATTAGGTTTTTCAGTTGCTCCTGACAAAAACTCTCCAGAAGTTGAAACAGAATATTTCAACTTTGATATGTTGAATTTCCCTGCAGACCACCCAGCAAAAGACATGCAAGACACATTCTATACAAATGTTGCTCCAAATGTTCTTTTGAGAAGTCAAACTTCAGGTGCTCAAGTTCGTACAATGGCTGATTCAAAACCTCCAATCAGAATTATTGCTCCTGGTAGAGTTTACAGAAACGAAAATATTAACTCAAGAAAAAATAACTTCTTCCACCAAATCGAAGGTTTGTATATCGACAAAAACGTTACAATGGCTGATTTAAAAGGTGTTATGAACGAATTTTTAAGATTATATTTTGGTGCATCAAGACCAACAAGATTTAGAAGCAGTTTCTTCCCATTCACAGAACCATCAGTTGAAATCGATGTTGAATGCATTATGTGTAAGGGTAAAGGTTGCAGAACTTGTTCTGGTACAGGCTGGTTAGAAATTCTAGGTGCTGGCATGGTTGATGTAAACGTATTAAGAGATTCTGGAATTGATCCTGAAGTATACAGCGGTTTTGCTTTCGGTATGGGGGTTGAAAGACTTGCAATGCTTAAATATGCAATCGACGACATCAGATTATTCTTCAATAACGACGAAAGATTTTTAAGACAATTCTAATTATTGAGGGGTAGAAATGGTTAATATTATTGATTGTGTGAGAAATGTTGCGACAGATAGATACGCAATGATTAAGATTTTTATTCTATCAATTCCTATGGTAATTGCAACATATATCGCAATGGGCGGTCAAACTGTTGTTTCAAATTCTGTTAATATTATTTTCGGAATTTTATTTGCAGCGGTTTTTGTTGAAACAATTAGACGTTCTTGTAATGCAGAACCGATGTTGTTGCCATCATTTTTGATGCCAAGAATGTTTATTACTCTAGGATTTACAATCCTTGCGGCTATTCCTGCAGTCATTGTTTGTGTCGCTGTTTATATGGGATTTGTCGCTATATTGGTTGCAAATCCAACTATTATGTCAAATCAACTGACTTTTTATATTGTTGCATCAATTGTGGCTTTAATCGAACATGCAATCTTTTATGCAAGTATCACTCAATATTTAGATACAGGCAAAGTTTTAGATGCGTATAATCCGATGAAAGTTTTAAGAGCATTAAAAACTTTTATCGTAAATTTATTCTTTTTTGTAATCCAAGATTTTCTTGCTGTTTTAGTCTTTATTGTACTACCTGCAAT
>CAVFCO010000115.1:0-2868 GCA_963620955.1 Alistipes senegalensis
GTATTGTAACCTGCAACTAACTCGCTTTCAGCCTCTGGTAAATCGAATGGACAACGGTTTAATTCTGCAATTGTGCAGATAAACATTATTACAAATCCGATAATACAAGGGAATACGAACCAACCGCAAATAGGAGTTGCGTTCAATTGAGCAAAAGTAATTTCTTTTAAATTCATAGAAGATGCTAAAGCAACAATTGAAAGCATTACAAACATCATTGGCAACTCATAACTAATAATTTGAGCCCCTGCTCGAACTCCACCAATTAATGAAAATTTGTTATTACTAGCATATCCGGCAAGAATAATACCAATTACAGGTAATATTGCAATCGCTAAATATAAAATTGCACTAATTGAAAATCCCATAAAAATAAATTCTGAAGAATATGGAATTAAGCCCCATAAAAGAATTACAGGTACAAACACAAGCAAAGGTGCTAAATTAAACAAAAATCTGTCACTACCTTTAATATCAACATTTTGTTTGCATAAAAGTTTGATTGCATCGGCAACAGTCTGCAACAAACCCCAAATACCAACTCTGTTTGGACCTTTTCTTTGTGTAAACAAAGCCAAAACTTTACGTTCCATTAAAACTAAAACTAAAACGCAAAGAATAATAGCCATAGCAATTATAATAAATGGCACTACTGGAAATGTAATAGTCCCAAAGATTTCAGGAATATTATGTTTAGATAAAAATTGAATATACCAAAAATATAAATAATTCATTATCTATCAACCTCCGGTAAAATTACATCTAAAGAGCCAAAGATAGCCATTAAATCATTGTATGACAAGCCTTTCATCAATTGAGGCAATACTTGTACTGCATAAAAAGAACCTGTACGCCATTTTACTCTGTATGGCTTATCTGAACCGTCAGATTTTACAAAACAAGATAACAAACCTCTTGCAGATTCAACGTATGAAGTAAATTCACCCTCTGGAACTTTCAAGAATACAGGATTGATATTTGAATTTATCTCTCCTTTATTTTCTTTCAAATATCTTACAACTTGTTTAATCAAATCTAGCGATGAACGTAACTCTTGAATTCTTACAAGGTATCTGCCGTAAGAATCACATCTATTGTTAATTGCAGGCACAAAATCTAATTTTGAGTAAACAGAATAAGGTTTGTTTATTCTAAAATCTAACTCTACACCGCTTGCTCTTAAGTTTGGACCTGTAATCGAATATTGCAAAGCAGTTTGTTTAGATAAAATACCTTTATGTATTGTTCTGTCTGTGAAAATCGGATTTTTTGTAATGATTTTTTCGTAATCTTCAATGGCTTTAGGCATTTTTGCAACAAAATCTAAGACTTTATTAAGCCATTCATCAGTAACATCAAATCTTACACCGCCAAAAATGAAGTAATTGTACATCATACGTTGACCTGTAAGTTCTTCAAATAGACTCAAGATATCTTCTCTATCTCTAAAACAGTAGAATAGAGGTGAACTTGCACCTAAATCTAACATATAAGTACCAAGCCACAACAAGTGAGATGCAATTCTGTTCAATTCCATGCATAAAACTCTAATGTATTCCGCACGTTCTGGAACTTCAATTTTTGCAAGATTTTCAACAGCATTACAAAAAGCATAAGATGTAAAAAATCCGCCAAGATAATCAACTCTATCTACCAATGGCAAATATTGAACATAAGTTCTAGATTCTGCCATTTTTTCTAAACCACGGTGCAAATACCCAATATCAGGTTCAATTGAGATGATTTCTTCACCGTCAAGTTCAGTTATAAGTCTTAAAACCCCATGAGTAGACGGATGTTGAGGTCCGATGTTAATTTTGATAATATCACTCATTCCAAGCCAACCTCTCATCATTCATTTCATAAGATTTTAACAAAGGATTACCAATCCAAGTTTCAGGCATGAATAAACGTTTTAATTTTTCATTACCGTTAAAATCAACACCGAATAGGTCAAAAATTTCACATTCATCAAAATATGCAGATTTATAAACTTCAATAACACTTGGGGCTGAAGCATAAGCCTCAAAAGACACCTCTAAGGTATTGTTATTTTTTGATGAATATAATTGGTAAATTAATTCGACATGTTTTTTCATATCCACCGCAACAATTGATGTAAGCATGTCAAAATCGAATTCAGGAGTGTTTTTTAAATATTCAAGCACCTCAACAAGGTTATTAGACACTTTTAACTTGTTGTCAACAACTTGAACATTATCAAATTTATTGCAAATAATATCAAAATTAATCATCTTGATTTACCCCCCAATATGTAATTTGAAGGTCATTATCACCAACTAAAATACCGCAATCTTCTTTTAGGTATGAATTATGTTTTGATACAAATTTATCTCTGTCTAAAATTGTTTCTTTTTTAATATTTTTTTGTAATTTTCTAATTGCATCTAACAAAGCCTCTGGTTTTGGTGGACACATTGGTAAATAAATATCTACAGGAATAATTCTATCAATACCTTTAACAACCGAGTATGAATCCTCAGCAAACATTCCTCCGCCACAAGCACATGCCCCCATTGCAATAACATATTTTGGTTCAGGCATTTGATTGTACAATTTCAACAAAGCAGGAGCCATTTTGTGAGTAATAGTACCGGCACAAATCAACAAATCTGCTTGTCTTGGAGTTGCTCTAAAAACTTCTGAACCAAATCTTGCGATATCAAAATTACTTGCAGTAGTTTGCATCATTTCGATTCCGCAACAAGAAGTTGCAAAAGTAAATGGCCATAATGAATTTGCTCGTCCCCAATTAAGAATAAAATCAACGCTTGAAACAATAATATTCATTATTGCCACCTCAAAATATTTTTCTTTATTGAATAAAATAGAGCGAAAAGTAAAATT
>CAVFCO010000116.1:0-5162 GCA_963620955.1 Alistipes senegalensis
ATTCTACACTGGTCAACAAAAAATTCTTGACTCTGAAGGTAGAGTTGAAAGATTCAACAAACGTTACGGTACAAAAAAATAGTAACTGGTTTGAAATTTTAAGAAATTTTTACAATTATATCCCTTGTGAAAACATGGGATATAATTTTTTTTAATAACAATAAGGAGTAAAAATGAACGATAACAAACCTCAAGTTAAATTGATTTCAAAACCTGAAAATATTATAAAAACTATTTATACTGCTTGTAGAACTTGCTACAGTGCAGATACACCATTGAATATTTTTGATAAAGATGTTGATGAAGAAAAAATGTTGAATTTAATTAAAAGAGTTGTAGGCTCTGGTCATTATTCAACAGTAGAACACATTCAAGTAAGTTTTGCAATTTCAAATATTTCAAGAGCATGCACTCACCAATTAGTTAGACATAGACACATGTCTTTCTCTCAAAAATCTCAAAGATATGTGCAGGAAAAAGGTCAATTTGAATACTTAATTCCTCATACAATCGAAAAAAATGAAGAATTAAAAGCAAAATTTGAAGAATTTATGGGCGAAATTTCAAAAAAATACTTGGAATTTGTTGAAGCCGGAATTCCTGCCGAAGATGCAAGAGCCGTTCTTCCAAATGCTTGTTCAACTTCAATGGTCGTAAGTACAAATTTAAGAGAACTTATTCATGTTGCAAACTTGCGTTTATGCACTCGTGCTCAACTTGAAATTCGCTTATTAGTCCAAGGTATGTGCAATGCCCTAATTGCAGAAGAACCTTGGTTAAAAGATTTTTTAGTTCCAAAATGTGAACGATTAGGCTTCTGTGATGAAGATAAATGTTGCGGAAGAAAGCCAAAACTTAATGAATAATGACATTTTGTCAAAATTTTAAATTTGCATTTATTTTTGTAAATTTTTGCTAAATCTAGGCTTGGAACAGGCTTTTAAATAAGTTATAATAGATTTATGATATCGTCGACTTATGAAAATTTAGGATTTGATAATGCAGTATCAAGAATGTATACTGCTAAATCTGATGCGTTTCTTGTGAAAAATACATTGCAAGAAGTTGCAAAAAGTTCTGATGGCGACGATTTAAAAAATCTTTTAAAAAAAGTTATTAATTATAATGATGACAACAGCGAAAAAACTATCGCTAATATGTTAAAAGATTACACACAGAAAACATCAAACTACTTGAAAGAAACTTCTAAAAATTCTTCTTCAAAAGATGGTTTGTCTGCGGGCAGTTCGTTTAGTAAATTAACTCAAAAAGATTACGAAAAAGTTGGCATGGGTGATTATTTTAAGGCTCAACAAAATTTGCAGTACTCAAAAGCACTTACAAATTATATGAAAAATAATCTTGCATCTTCTTCGTTTGTTTCAAATACTTTCAGTATTAATGTTTAAACCAACTTTAACATAAGTATTTATGGTTGACTCTAAAAGTTTATTCAAAAGAGTTTGTAATGTAATGCAAATATTCCAAGATTTGTGCTAGATATTCTAAATCAGCATCGCCGTTTACGATAATATCAGCATCTTTTCTTGTTGGAGTAATGTATTTTTGACCAGCACCAATCAAGTATTCCCAGTGTTTTAAAGCATTTTCTGGGTCTTGATTTCGTTCTGACGATGCTCTTTGCATAAATCTTTTTTTGCGGATTGAATCATCTGCTTCGATATAAATTTTTACGTCGAAAATATCTTTGATTCCCTCAAATAATGTTGCAGTACCCTCAATAATAACGATTTTTTCCGCTTTTACAGGGATAACTTTTGGAACAGAAACACCAGTGCCGTTTGGCAAGTATTTAGGCGATTTGATGTCATTACCAATAGAAAGATTTTCTAAATCATCATAAAGTACATCAAGTTGGAAACCCTCTGGTGAATCGATGTCGTATCCGCTATCACGCAAATTATCAAAAGAACCGTATTTCAAAATCAATGATGAAATATCTTTAAAGTAATTATCTGTACTTAAAATAGATATAGGCATATCCAAATCTTGCGTAATTCTTTGGATTTGCGAGCAAATAGTTGATTTGCCTGACGCAGATGCACCTGTTATACCTATTAAAAGACGCTTGTCAGGGTTATTGATCAAGCGTTTTGAAAAATTGGAAATAAAGTCAGGACGAACTTCCACGATAAGCGGTTTTTGATATTTTTTATCAAATGCAATAAGTTGCTTCAATTTAGTTTGTAAATAGAACGCAAGAAGTTCTCTGCCGCTTTTTTGGGACAAGTCCGGCTTTAATAATTTATCTTTTGATGCTAATTCTTTTGTAAGCAACGGGTATATCATATTTCCATTTATTCTTGTGTAAAATTAATTACATAACTATATCTTAAAACAAATATAAAATTTTTGCCAATACTTTTTAAATTTGTTAATAATTTGAAAAAAAAAATGATTTGATGTAATATAAAAGAAAGTGTACAAGTAAAGGAGAAATTATGGAAGTTTTAGCAAAAAACGAGGGGCTAATAACTCAAATTATCGGGCCGGTAATTGACGTAGAGTTCCAACAAGGCGAATTACCAGATATTTATAACGCATTAAAAATATATAAGGAAGACGGTTCTTATGTAGTTGCAGAAGTTCAACAAATGTTGGGTTCAAACAGAGTAAGAACAGTTGCAATGGCTTCTACTGACGGTCTTAAAAGAGGCATGAAAGTAGAAAATACATACTCTCCAATTAAAATTCCAGTTGGTAAACCAATTTTGGGTAGAATTTTGAACGTAATCGGTGAACCTGTAGACGAACAAGGTCCTATTGAAACAGAAGATTACTTACCAATTCACAGAGAATCACCAAAATTAGTTGACCAAAATACAAATATTGAAGTACTTGAAACTGGTATCAAAGCAATCGACTTACTTCAACCATACCAAAAAGGTGGTAAAATCGGTTTGTTCGGTGGTGCTGGTGTAGGTAAAACAGTACTTATTCAAGAATTAATCCACAACATCGCAATGGCTCACAATGGTGTGTCTGTATTCGGTGGTGTAGGTGAAAGAACTCGTGAAGGTAATGACCTTTGGAACGAATTTAAAGAATCTGGTGTACTTGATAAAGTAGGCTTGATTTATGGTCAAATGAATGAGCCACCAGGAGCAAGAATGAGAGTTGGCTTGTCTGCTCTTACTGCTGCTGAATACTTCAGAGATTTCTCTAAACAAGACGTATTGTTATTTATTGATAACATCTTCAGATTTACTCAAGCAGGTTCTGAAGTATCAGCCTTGTTAGGTCGTATGCCATCAGCAGTAGGTTACCAACCAACGTTGGCAAATGAAATGGGTGATTTACAAGAACGTATTACATCAACAAAAGATGGTTCAATCACATCAGTTCAAGCAATTTATGTACCAGCCGATGACTTGACTGACCCTGCTCCGGCAACTACATTCTCTCACTTAGATGCTTCAACTGTATTGTCAAGACAAATCGCTTCATTGGGTATTTACCCTGCAGTTGACCCTCTTGCATCAAACTCTAGAGTTTTAGATCCAAATATTATTGGTGATGAACACTATGAAACAACAAGAAAAGTGTTAGAAATTCTTCAAAAATACAAAGAATTACAAGATATTATCGCAATTTTAGGTATGGACGAATTATCAGAAGAAGATAAAGAAACTGTAAACAGAGCAAGAAAAATTCAAAGATTCTTATCTCAACCATTCTTCGTTGCAGAACAATTCTCTGGTATTGAAGGTAAATACGTAAAATTAGAAGATACAATCAAAGGCTTTAAAGAAATTATCGAAGGTAAACACGATAATCTTCCAGAACAAGCATTTTATATGGTTGGTACAATTGAAGAAGCCGTAGAAAAAGCAAAAACATTGTAATAAAAGGTAATTTATGCATTTAAAAATAATTACACATGAAAATATAATATTTGATGAAGACGTAAATGAAATTTATTTACGTGGTAAAGATGGCGAATTCGGTATCTTGAAAGGTCATGAACCGATTATGTCAGCATTGGATATTGGTGTAACAAAAATTGTACAAGATAATGATACAAAACTATTTACAACAATGGGTGGTATTCTTCAATTTAAGGATGATGAAGCGATATTGTTGACAGATGCGGGCGAATTTGGCGGAGATATTGATGTATCTCGTGCCAAAGAGGCTAAAGCAAGAGCAGAAGCAAGATTGGCTGACTCAAGTGCATCTGTGAATGCAAAACGTGCAGAGGCGGCACTTGCAAGAGCAATGGTAAGATTGAAAGTTGCCTTGAAAAAATAAAAATAAACTATTGCAAAAAAAAATATTTTGTAGTAGAATAAACACATCGGAAGATACTAATCTGGAAGAGTGCCAGAGCGGTTGATCGGAGCGGTCTTGAAAACCGTCGTACGTGACGAGCGTACCGTGGGTTCGAATCCCACCTCTTCCTCCATTTAGAGCCTTGGTAAAAACCAAGGCTCTTTTTGTATATCGTCTGTATTTTATTGAGTGTATTTTGACACACAGTTTGAGAAAAACAGACAGTTTGAGAATTTCGGTTATGCACATTTTGAAATTTAACCAAATTTTGTAAAAATTTTAATTGTTACGAAACCGACACAAAGGTCGGAATTAGTGTTCCAATTTCTTTGATTGCGATGTAGTGTGTCAGTATCATGGCGGATTTTGACAAGGCTGAGCATAGCGAATGCCATCCCTGTGAAAAATCTGTCGGAATAGAGTTTTTACGAAAGGAAAAACGTCATGGAGTGCAAAGATTTTGAACCGTCAATAATCCAAGACAATGAAAATGAATATATAAACATTAATAAAGTAGCAGAGGCAAAAGGATTAAAATCTAATCGTTCATTGCGTTTAGAAATTAATAAAACGGAAAGTAAATATATTGCTCGTGAAGTAAAAGTTAATGGTGGAACATCTTATGAGATTCTTTACTCTTCATTAGAACCTGAGATACAGCGGATTTTCGGTAGGGTGGAGTCGAGCGAAGCGAGCGAACCCGTAAGGTGTCGGTCGGACGTTACTCAGCCGACACCCCGAATAATCCCAGACGAAAAACTTCGTGAGGGTAATACCAAATCAACAGCACTTGTTCCACTAAATTACCAACCAACGACTTTTGATGATATGTTAGATTCTTATGAAAGTGACACAACTAATTTAACAGA
>CAVFCO010000117.1:0-4904 GCA_963620955.1 Alistipes senegalensis
ATTATCACTTAACTTATAATCTGCATGATGGTTCTTTTTCGGAAACTCCGAAAGGAGAAATAGATAATTGCTTTATTATCCATGAAAATATACAGGCAATTGATGGGAAAAAAGCAGAATTTATTTTTTATAATAAAATCGATCAGTTTATAAATGCTCTCCTATTTTGCACTTGTTTATGTACAGAACGAAATTCTTTAATCTCCTATAAAGATGAAAGCATAATGACACAATTTGTAATTCTAAATAAAGATGATAATTCTTGGAGTATGCCATCATCAAATAAATCTATAATTAATCCTATTTATGATTTAAAGCAAGAATTTTTTGATAGAGAAAACTTATGTAACTTATTTGTTAACATAGACAAAAATAATTTATGTGATCTTGAAGATAGAGTTCAACGAGCTGTTGATTGGTATGGTCTATCAATGAGGAATAATAATCTTCAACAACGATATACGTTTTTAAGCATAGCTTTAGAATCTCTTTTAAGTAATAAAAAAAATGGACTTATGGAGCAAAGCATAACAAACAGATTAAGAGAATATTCTGCATTTTTATATTCTGATGATAAAAGCGAAAGAAAAGAAGTATATGATGATTTAAGTAAATTATATAATCATCGTTCAAAAATATCTCACAGTGGCAAATCCGAAAACTTAAAATATAAAGACTATATGAGATTATTAAGTATTTTATACAGAGTTATTACTAATGTAAGAGATTTAATAAAAGATGGTTTATCAACAGATAGCGATTTAACGGATTATATAAACAAATTAAAAGGTATTGGTGAGTAGTGTCTTTTGTATAAACACTTTCAAATATAGTGGATTATTATTGATATGTTAATTACAGAAAATTTTCTCAAAATACCCTGGAAATTTTTCTCAAACTTGTTGGTAATTTACAACTAATAAACCCCACACAGCGACCATATAAAATAATGCAAAAACCTCATTATTTTATATGGTGTCGACGGGGGGACTTGAACCCCCATGACTTTCGCCACATGCACCTCAAGCATGCATGTCTACCATTCCATCACATCGACATTTTATCTAATAAAATTAGTCAAAACCACGTCTTCCATTTGTGGATGTTCCAAGCCTGATTTTGTTGCAATATCTTTGCATTTCAAGAAGTATGCCATATTACGAGCAAGTATTCTCATATTTTGCATCCCCTCTTTATCTTGCAAAACTTCTTCTGGATTTGCACCGTGAACCATATTCCAATATCTCCCCGAAATCACAGGCATTTGAAGAATTTGGAAGTATTTATTCAATTGGTCAATTGTCGCAGTAGTTCCCGCTCTACGTGCAGATGCAATCGCTGTTGCAGGTTTTAGGCGATAAGAACGACCGTCTACATAGAAAACTCTATCCAAAAATGGCACAATCACGCCACTTGCAGAAGCATAATGCACAGGTGAGCCAAACACGTAACCGTCAAAATCTCTTGCGTATTCTATAAATTTATTTACCTTATCATCAACGACACAACGTCCAAGTTTTGCACAAGCATGACAAGCCTTACAAGGTGAAATTGGATCTGTTCCAATATAATAAATATCTGTTTCAATACCCTCTGCATTCAATGTATCAGAAACTTCTTTCAATGCAGTATAAGTGCAACCCTTTTCGTGAGGTGAACCATTTACTAATAAAACTTTCATTTTATTCTCCTTTCTTAAACTTTTTGAACTTCTTTTTTAGTAATCGCAGAAGTTATTGCATCAAAAATTCTTGCAACTTCAACAATTTCAATATTTTCAAACTTTTCTTTCAAATTATTTGCCTTTGGCACAATCGCACGTTTAAAACCTAATTTTTGTGCCTCGTAAATTCTTTTTTCCAAATTGTTAACGGGTCTAATTTCGCCTGAAAGTCCGATTTCACCAATCATAACAGTTTGCATATCAGCAGTAACATCATTTAAGCATGTCGCAATAGCAACCGCAATACCCAAGTCGGCAGCAGGTTCTGAAATCTCAACTCCACCAATAACGTTTACATAAACATCTTGTTTTGAAAGGTTTAGTCCAACTCTTTTTTCAAGCACCGCAAGAATTTGAAGCAAACGAGAAGTATCCACACCATTTGTAATTCTTCTTGGACTTGGATATGGAGTAACACCCACAAGAGCCTGAATTTCAAGCAACAAAGGTCTTGTTCCCTCGTTAGTAACAATAATTACACTTCCAGGAGTTGCAACATGGTTTTCTTTTAAAAATATTTCGCTCGGATTTGTAATTTCAACCAATCCGTTTGAGTGCATGTCAAAAATTCCAACCTCAGAAGTTGTTCCAAAACGGTTTTTCACCGCTCTTAAAATTCTATAAGATTTATATTTATCACCCTCAAATTGAATAACAGCATCAACCATGTGTTCCAAAATCTTTGGACCTGCAATATTTCCGTCCTTTGTAACGTGTCCAACAACAATAACCGTAATATTTTCAGTCTTTGCAATCTGCATTAAATAATTACAACACTCACGGACTTGTCCGACACTTCCCGCAGAAGATGTAATATTGTCAGTATAAATTGATTGAATACTATCTACAATCAAAATATCAGGTTTCAATTCTTTCAATTGGCTTCGGATTTGTTCTAAATTTGTTTGAGAGTAAATATACAAAGAATTAGTGTTCACACCTAATCTTTCGGCTCTCAATTTTACTTGGCTTGCAGATTCTTCGGCAGAAACATACAAAACTTTTTTATTTTTTTCGCAAAGTTTTCCACTTGTTTGCAAAACCAAAGTTGATTTACCAATCCCAGGGTCGCCGGCAAGCAATACCAAAGAACCTTGAACCAAACCACCGCCTAAAACTCTATCAAATTCAGAGATATCAGTGCTTATTCTAACACTTTCATCTAAAGAAATTTCGTTAATCAAAACAGGTTTTTCTGTATTCAAAAATTCAGCCGCAGGAGTTTTTGCACCGGCAAGTTTTGTTTCTAATTCCTCAAGCAAAGTTCCCCAAGAACCGCATTCAGGACATTTTCCCAAATATCCTGCAGTTTCGTAACCGCATTCTTGACACACATATTTTGATTTAACTTTAGCCATAACCAATATCCCTACACATTCAAAAACTTACAAATTCTTTTTAACCAAATTTTGAACTCGTTTGAATGATTAATTTCTATATCTCTGTAATACGTATTATAGTTTTTAATAATATTTTTAGGTAACTCTAACCCTTGAAGCAAAGTTTGTGCAACTTGTTCCAGATAATTATCTTGCTCATCTCGATACAAAATATCACGTCGTCGAATATCTTCGTCTGCTTCCCTGTGAACAAGAGCATGATAAGCACTTTTAATAGACGGGTCTTTTACATCGTGCGGAAACTTTTTTAAAGCCTCACGAACGATAATCCTATCTGTCAAAACTGCAATAATCAATTTTCCAATGTATTTTCTAGCACTTTGGACATTTTCAAACTCTATATTATTAGACATTTTTTATTAAACAAGTTCTAAGCATTGAGATTCAATGAAACGTAACATTTTTACGTCATCAGCATCAAAGAATTGGCTTGAAACTTCTTTAATTGCAACAATTGCCATTTCGTCTTTGTCCATTACACTGCGGTAGAAGAATTTTTTGCCTGAACGGTAACGAACTAATAAATCTTTTGAACTTAATCTGTCCATAACAGTTTTAACTGTTGTATACGCTCTTTCTAAGCCATTTTCTGACATATTGTCAACAACATCTTTTACTGAAATATTCATATCATCGTCAATTGATTGCAATTTCCATACTGAGTTTAATATTTCAATTTCTAATGTTCCTAATGACATGCTTAACCTTCCCTTTTTATTTAATTTGTTTCAACTGTTACAAACATAATAAGCGAAATAAATAATAAAAGCAAGTCCAATTTTTCAAATATAAACTATTATTACAGAAAATTTAACATTAAAAATCAAGCAAGCCAGTAGTTGGTTCGCCGATATAAATAACACCAGTTTGAGAACGTTTTTTATTCTGTTTAGGACGTGAAAAAGTAGAAGTACCGCCACGTGTAAATTGACCAGTAGGACTTCGTTTTATAAGCCCTGAATCTGATCTTTTAGGATTATCCGTAGATTGAACCTTATCCACATTAAGAAATGCGACACCAAAAAATAGTGTCAAAAGGGCAATGCAGATAAAACTGTGGATAATCTCTCTATTCTTCATGATATCACGCTCTTTCTAGTAATACTATGCCCACAATAAAAAAGATTTAAACATGCAATTTTTTGCAAAAAAAAAGTTTGCTAGGAACGGCAAACTTTAGAAAAACATAGGGAAGGAAATAAGGAAATTTATAAAATTTAAAATTTATTATGCAGCAGTGATGAATAAGTAATCAGAAGATTCTTTTTTGTTTTCTTCTTCTTTTTTGTTGAAGTTCATTACATCACCGTTGTAGAAAGGATTTGAACCTTGTTTATCTTTTCTTGCTTCAGAGATTGAAACAACGTCAGCAAAATCTTTTGCAGATGTTTCTGCTGCTTTAGTTTTTAAAAATTTGATAGCAGTTTCCAAGTTGTTGTTTAAAGTAACTTGTAAACCTGCACCTGACATAGCAACTTGTCTTGCTGTCATAGCGTCGATTTGACCATTGTATAAATCTACATCAACTGATTTTTGAGCAACTGAATTAGATTTTGCTTGAGCGTTTGCTAAGATATCTCTAGCAGTTGCTTTTAAAGTTAATGAGTCAATTCCTTGATAATATTGTTGAACATAAGATACGTTTAAAGCCATAACACATTTCCCTATTTATAATTTCTTTTCCCTTACATATTATTTATCGGCAGAGTTGTGTGAAAACTTTAGGATTTTGAGTTATAGTTGTTACATTTCGTTACAAACCGCAAAAGCAATATTTATCA
>CAVFCO010000117.1:4914-10824 GCA_963620955.1 Alistipes senegalensis
TAAAAACTTTTTTAATTATACTAATGACATGTATTATTAGTTCTTGTCAAATCTGCACATTTAACATAGTCCATGTTATCAAAATTCATTACCCAAGAAGTACAATACAGTGGAAGTAATGCAGAGCGACATAAATTAATAGTTGTTTTGGAATTAAATGCAGTTGGAGGTACTAAAGTTGAATTTCCATCAGTATTAAACGCAACGAAAAAAATATCTCTACCATACGTGTTATAACCTTTGTTTGGACCATCAACATCAAAATGTATACATCCCGATGAAGTTATAGCAAGAGATGTTCCGTCATTTAAAACTAATTTATAAAGAGTTTCACTATTATCTAGAGAATCGAAAGAACCACTTCCGGAAATTTTTGAAATATTTGAAGACGAAAAACAGCCCTGATTTGTAGATAAACCACAATTTCTAGAAACTGATAAGTATTGCGAAATTCTTGTTCCAAATCTTGTCGCTTGATCCGCTGCAGTTGTATCATCTACAATCCAAGTTGACAAGTCTTCTCCGTATTTTTCTTTTGCCATATCAACAGCAGTTTGCAAAGTCGCTACTGTTTTTTTAACCTTAGCAACATTTTCTGCATCTGATGTATTATTACTTAAGTTTGGCAAAGTAACTGTTGCAACAACCCCAATGATTGCAATAACGATTAAAACTTCTGCCAATGTAAACGCATTTTTTTTCATGTAAAAATCCTCTTTTTATTATCATTATATCGTTATATTTGGATTTGTGCAATAAAAAAGACCTTTAAAATAAGGTCTTTTTTACGTTATTTAAAATTTTGATTGTATCAGATACCGTAACAAGTACGATTTGACAAATTCGATTAGTCAACAATGTTGATTCTGTTGTCTGCTTTAACGTTGATTTCTTTACCTTCAGCAGTTAATTTTTTGATGTATGCAGCAACCATTTTGTCTTTGTCTTCTTCAAAAGTTTTTTCTGCTTTGTCCATACAACTCAACATTGAGAAGCCATCTCTACCGTTGCCGTAATATGTATCCATTGCAACTCTGAATGTTTTGTCTTCTGATGGATTGTTGATATCTAATGCTTGTTTGTTACCGTTTTTATCAGTGATTTCTGCTGAAAGCAATTCACCTTGTTTGTTCATTGTGTAGTTCATGCCTGAAACTTGTAAGATACCCGGTTTTGTACCAGGGCTAACTAGAGAATGAGCACCGAATTTTAATGCTTCAACAATTGTTTTTTCGCTTAAAGGAGCAACAATCATACCGTTTTTGAAAGGAACAATACTTGAGATATCTCTTGTATTGATTGCACCTGCTTCAAATGTGTTTCTTAAGTTTGCAGAACCTAATAATGTGATGTCAGCACCTGTGAAATCTTTCATTGCATCTGCTACGAAGTCAGCATGTGGGTTTTCGCAAGCGATTCTGTTTTCTGGTTCTGGATCAGAAGATTTTATTGAACCAACAACTTCAGGTTTGCCTAAAATCTTTTCTGATAAATATGTCATAACTAAGTTTCTTCTGAAACCTTTAGTTGGAGTTACGTTGTTTTGAACTTTTGTGATAACACCTTTGTCATCGAATTCTAAGTTTAAAACACCGAAATTATCTGCGTCTTTTCCGGCTTGTGTGATAACAACTGGGTTACCGTCTTTACCGTAGAATAAGTTTTCGCCTTCTTTAACGTCTTTAATTAATTCGTGAGAGTGACCACCTAAGATTACGTCGATACCAGAAGTTTCTTGTGCTAATCTTTTTTCGTTTGAGTTACCAGCGTGAGAAACAACGATAATTTTATCAACACCTTGTTCTGTTAATTTATCAACTTCTGCTTGTACATCTTTGATTGTTTTGTCGAAATCATCTACTTTGAATTCGTTGTAATCTGCAGGTTTTGCAATTCTTGTAAATAAATCTGGTGGTAATAAACCGATGATACCATATTTAGTACCGTCTTTTTCTTGAATATAAGATTTTTCAATACGTTTGCTCATTGGGTTTTTAGGGTCAATTTTAACGTTTAAGCCCAACATTTTGTAGTTTTTGTCTTTTGTTAAATCATATAATTGTTTTGAATCGCCATCACATTCGTGGTTACCAACAGCAGTTGCAGTAACACCAATCATTTCTAAGAATTTTGATGCGATAATATTTGGTTTTGTGCTTTCGCCAAGCATTGTATCGCCTGAGCACATTTTTAATTTATCAGTTTTAGATGATGGAACAAATTGGTCAAAGCATTTAGATGCATTGTAAATTTTTTCCATTTTCATTGTTTGTCCGTGCAAGTCGTTAACGTAAAAAATGCTTGTTTTTGTTGTTTTGGGAGCATTTACAACTTTTGGACCTACTGAATTAATCATATTATAAAAAGACCTTATTTAACCTACATATACATGAACGTTTTGACAAAAAGTTTTTTGCTAGTTTTTTGAACGAATGTTACAAAAAGTTTACAAACTTAAAACATGTTGAAATTTAGGCAACATGAGCATTTTAGACAGATAGAATTTGCAAAGTTTTTCTCAAAAATTCTTCACTATTTTCAGAAACATTTCCAGAAACGCATGCCTGTTTTATCGCATTCAAAATTTCATCTTCTTCGTACCCCAAAGACAATAAAATTTTCTGAATATCCTCTGTTCCCTCAGGAATATCAACCTTTTGAGTAATATTTAATGTTGGTTGCAAATTAATTAATTTATCTTTTAATTCAAGAATAATTTTTTGTGCTAATTTAACCCCAACACCTTTTGCTCTTGTCAATTCTTTTGAATTTTCGTTGATTACAAAATAAATCAAATCGCTAACTTCAAACTCATCAAGCAAGCCCAAAGCCATTTTTGAACCAACACCTGAAACTGATGTTAGTATATTAAAAATATCTCTTGCTTCTTTACTCAAAAATCCGCACAAACTCATTGAATCTTCTCTATGAAGTAAAACTGTGTAAATTTTCATTTCATCATCAATATTTTTTTTATTAAAGTCGTTTGAAGTAACTTCAATCAAATATCCAATAGAACCTGCTTCTACTGTAAAATAGCACGATTTAAACTGAGATTTTGAAACTAATACCCCTTTTATGTAATCAAACATTTTAAATATCCTCTAAATATTTGTATTAAATTAATTTTATTATACTACAATATAAATATGAACCAATTATTTATCGAAAAAATTAAAACACAATGGAAAAAAATAAGAGAAAAAATGTCGACTTTTGATGCGTATTTTTCAAAAGGTCTTGAACTTTACGACAAAAAGAAATATGCTTTGGCAGTCGAATTTTTCAAAATTGCACTTTCTCAAAGTAACGCAGAGCCTTACGCAAACTACAATTTGGCTCTAACTTACCAAAAATTAAACAAACCTGATGAGGCAATTCAATATTATGAAAAATTTATTGAAAAATACCCACAAGACCAAAGTGCATTGTATAACACAGCATTAATCTACTTTGAAAAAGAAGATTATAAGCATGCTGCAAATTATTTTTATAAAAGTTTTAAATTACAACAAGACAAATCAAATATTCAAGCATTGACTCAAAGTTATTTAAAAATGGATAGATTGCCTAAAGTAATGGATTTGGTAGATTATATTTTTAATTCTAATTGCAACAACAATTATGCTTACGAGGTTGCAAAATTAATTGAATCGCAAAATTCGACCATTACAAATCCAGAATTATTAAATTACCCATTGAATATTTATTTAAAACTGCTTGAAGAAAGTCCAAATAATTTCGATTTGACTCTTGCGACATCAATTGTTTATGCAAAAAAAGGTGATTGGACAAATGCGATTAAATATTGCGAAAAAGCACTAGAAATTAATCCAAAATCGTTTGAAGCAAACAATCACATGGGTTTTGCATATTACTGTGCAGAAGATTTTGAAACATGCCTGCACTATTACGATATAGCATTCAAAATTAACCCAAAAACAGATTACAGCATTTATTCTAACCTTGCTTATGCTTACGAAAAAATGGGCAGGACTCAAGATGCAATCAAAATGTTTAAAGAATTAATTACAAAATTCCCTGATTTTCCAACAAGAGAAGAAGTTAAAAATCACGTAAAAGAACTTATTCATGATCACTAGTTTTGTTTAAATTTGCAGAATATATGAAATATAACACGAGATTTTTCTTTGTGTTATATTTGATATGAAGGTATTTATTTAAACAAAAGAGGATATAAAATTATGAAAACACTTTCACCATTACAAACAGAAAGATTAAAGTATCAACCAAAACTTCCTGAATGTCTAGAAAAAGGTATCAACACATTAGAAATGGAAGAAGGTAAAGCAACTGAATCTGTTAGAGATCAAGAAGCAATCAAAAATTTATTTGAAAAAACTTACGGTAAACCAATCGTAACTTTCAAATCAACTTCTGATAAAAAAGATTCACCAGTAAGAAATGTTGGTGTAATCTTATCAGGCGGTCAAGCACCTGGCGGACACAACGTAATCGCTGGTTTGTATGACGCATTAAAACAAGCAAACCCTGAAAACAAATTATACGGATTTTTAGGTGGTCCATCAGGTATTATTGATGGTAAATACGTAGAAATCACTAAAGATTTCATTGATGCATACAGAAACACAGGTGGTTTCGATATCATCGGTTCAGGTAGAACAAAATTAGAAACAGAAGAACAATTCAAAAAATCTTTAGACGTATGTAAAAATTTAAACGTTTCTGCAGTTGTAATCATCGGTGGTGATGACTCAAATACAAACGCAGCATTACTTGCAGAATGGTTCGTTAAACACGATACAGGTATTCAAGTAATCGGTTGCCCAAAAACTATCGACGGCGACTTGAAAAATGAACAAATCGAAGTTTCATTCGGTTTTGATACAGCAACAAAAACTTATGCAGAATTAATCGGTAACATTCAACGTGATGCTAATTCTGCAAAAAAATACTGGCACTTTATCAAAATTATGGGTAGAAGTGCATCTCACGTAGCAGTTGAAGCAGCATTACAAACTCAACCAAACATCTGCTTAGTTTCAGAAGAAGTTGAAGAAAAGAAAATGTCTTTGAACCAAATTGTTGAAGATATGTGCAAAATCATTTGCAGACGTGCAGAAAAAGGTAAAAACTTCGGTATCGTAATCGTTCCAGAAGGTTTAATCGAATTCATTCCTGAAATGAAAGATTTAATCTCTAAATTGAACGACTTAACTCACGAATTAGAATCAGATTCAAACTACCAAAACGTTCGTTCTGAAGAAAAATTCAACATTATCGCATCTAAATTAGATGAAAATAACGCAAAATTATTCATGAGTTTACCAGCATTAATCAAGGCTCAATTATTGATGGACAGAGATCCTCACGGTAACGTTCAAGTATCAAGAATTGAAACTGAAAAACTTTTAATCGAAATGATTAGAACAAGATTAAACGACCTTAAAGCAGAAGGCATTTACGTAGGTAAATTCTCAGACCAAGCACACTTCTTCGGTTACGAAGGTCGTTGTGCATTCCCATCAAACTTTGATGCTGATTACTGCTACTCTTTAGGCTTCAATGCTTTCGCATTAATCAACTTTGGTTTAACAGGTTACTTATCATCAGTTAGAAATCTTGTAAAACCTGCTAAAGAATGGATTGCAGGCGGTGTTCCTCTAACAATGATGATGAACATGGAAAAACGTCACGGCGAAATGAAACCTGTTATCCAAAAAGCACTTATCAAACTTGATGGATCTGTATTCAAAGAATTAGAAGCAAACAGAGAAGAATGGGCTATGAATGACCACTACTTATTCCCTGGGGCTATCCAATACTTTGGACCAAGTGAAGTTTGCGATTTGACATCTGTAACTTTACAACTTGAACACAAATAATAATTAGTTCAAAATAAACAAAAAAAACGGGCGGACAATTTTT
>CAVFCO010000118.1:0-1362 GCA_963620955.1 Alistipes senegalensis
CCTCAACAAGGTTACCGTTTAAGCAAAGTGGTAATGTTGTTGATACCCAACCGTTAGTTTTTGTTTTATCAGGTGATGAGAAAACTTCTTCAGTTGGTGTGTTTGCCATATATTCAACACCGTCGTCAGTATTTTTTGCTGCGGCTCTAAATCTTGATTTATCATGCATTCCTACGTGTAAATCAGTTTTGCCGTCAGGTTTTTTAGTTTCAGGGTCAACACTGTAGAAGTGAATTTCTTTAAAGTGGAAATCATTCATTTTATTTGCTACAGACATTAATTTTTCTGCATGTGCTTTCAATCCACCTACACGGTTGATATTTTTAGCATCTTCTGCCGCTTTTTCTAATGCTTCCATTCTGTCAGGAATATCTGCATAAGTTTTCTTTACAGACATTGTTGTTGGAGCATAAATAATGTTCCATTGGCTTTCTGGACCTGATTTTCTGATAGGTTTTACAACTTCGTTTAGTGCTTTTGATTGCATTACGATACGTTTAGGGTCGATATCTGACATTCCCTCAGGGTCATCACCTTCAAGGAATAAAGCCGCAGTTTTTCTGTCAACTCTTTCGTGCCACATATCTGAAACGTATTCAGGAACATCTTTTAAGGCATCTTCTGATGCGTATTTTAATTTTGCTTTACCAACTGGATCTCCAGGTTCTGTAAAGTTTACATCGATTGGACCTGAACCATTTTTGTATGCATATTCAACAAATTTTAGAACATTTTTTTCATGTTCACGTTCTGCTGAAATTCTTATTGGTTGACCTTTTTGAACATTTAATAATGTGTGGAAAATTTCTTTTTCATTAAATGCGTCAGAAAGTTTTTGTTCAATTTTTTCTGGAATTTTAACTTCTACTGATTTTTTAACATCTTCAGTTTCTTTTGTAGAAAGTTTTGAAAGTTTATAAGGGTCATTGTTTGCATCAAAAGTGATTGTTTTAGCCCCTTGTTTTTTATAATATTCTGCACGTTTTTGTTTATATGCAAAATCAGGTTCTGTGCAATATTTTTCTTTTAGAGCATCAATTTCAGGTTGAGCAATTTCAACGTGAACATCTTTTGCCCCTTTTTTGTATGCTTCTTCTGCAAATACTTTCAAGAAAGGAACATGTGTTTTGTCTGCTTTTACAACGACAGATTGTCCTTTTTGTAATTTAATATCTTCGTCTAAAATTTTATTCACTGCTGAAAGCATTTTTGCTTCAGGAGTTTGATTTGCTTCTTTTGTTGCTGAAAGTTCAACTTTGTCAGCATGCAAACCTTTGTTGTTTACTGCATTTTCATTACCTTTGAATGACGGTGCAACATTTTTAAGCATTGCCTTTGCCGAATTTACGATTCCTACTGAAT
>CAVFCO010000118.1:1372-10215 GCA_963620955.1 Alistipes senegalensis
TCATTTTTTTTTCTCCATTAAAATATTTTTATCTTTTTAACGTGCCTAAAAATTTTTATTGCTTATGTTAGATGTATTTTTAACAATTATTAACAAATTTAGGGATTTTGCTAGGGTTGAAGTTTGTTTAAAATATGTTATAATATAAAGTATAAGGGAGTTGGTCAAACTCCGTATAAGTTTAACCAACTTGTCGTCCCTTAAATGAATAGAGCAATTATTTGTAAAAGATATCCTAGAGCAATTAGGGTATCTTTTATTATTTGCGTATTTATTGTTATCACCTCCTTTCACCCTTTTGTCGCATAAAGTTTGTTGATGATGGGAGGTTTTGGACTACCCTTATTTAATTATCAATGTTCTTGAAGTTTCATTATAGCATTTTTCATAATTTTTGCAAATAAATAATCGGGCTTGGTGCATTGCACCAAGCCCGATTTAACGTTATTGAATAAGATTAATTTGATTTGCGTTTGAATTTGATTTCGTCATCTTCGGCATCAATTACCAAAGTATTACCTTTTGCAAATTTTTGAGCAAGAATTAATTTTGATAATGGGTTTTCTACCATTTGACGAATTGCACGTTTCAATGGTCTTGCACCGTATATTGGATTAAATCCTTTATTTGCAAGTAATTCTTTGGCATCTGATGTGATTTCCAAATTGATTTCTAATTCTTTCAAACGTTTTCTTAAACTTTCCATTTGAATATCTACAATTTGTTTCAAATCGCATAAAGTTAAGCCTTTGAAGAAGATTGTTTCATCGACCCTGTTCAAGAATTCAGGTTTGAAACGTTCTTTCAAAATTTCCATAACTTTTTCTTTTGTATCTTCAAAATTACCTTTCAAAGAATCTTCAAGGATTACATCACTACCGATGTTACTTGTCATGATTATCAAAGTATTTTTGAAGTCTACAGTTCTGCCTTTTGAATCTGTCAAACGACCGTCATCAAAGATTTGAAGCATTAAGTTAAAAACATCTGGGTGGGCTTTTTCAATTTCATCGAAAAGTACTACAGAATAAGGTTTTCTTCTTACGGCTTCTGTCAATTGACCGCCTTCATCGTAGCCAACGTATCCCGGAGGAGCACCGACTAATCTTGCAACGTTATGTTTTTCCATATATTCTGACATATCAATACGGATAAGAGCATCTTCATCGTTGAACATAAAGTCTGCAAGAGATTTTGCTAACTCAGTTTTACCAACACCAGTAGGCCCTAAGAAAATGAATGTACCGATTGGACGTTTTGGATCTTTTAATCCAGAACGAGCACGACGAATTGCATCTGAAACTGTTGTTACTGCTTCATCTTGACCGATTAAACGTTTATGTAAAACATCTTCCATGGAAATCAATTTTTTCATTTCGCTTTCCATTAATTTGCTTACAGGAACACCAGTCCATTTGCTTACAACTTCTGCGATATCGTCGCCGTCAATTTCTTCTTTTAATAATTTATTATCTTTTTTGTCAGAGCCTTGAATGTCTTCTAATTTCTTTTGAAGTTCCATTAATTTGCCGTATTTCAATTCTGCGGCTTTTTGTAGGTCTGTGCTTCTTTCTGCTTTTTCAATTTCGACTTTTACTTGTTCAATTTGTTCTTTAATTGCGGCTTCGCCTTGAATCAAGTCTTTTTCTTTGTTCCATTGTTCTTTCATTACATTAATTTTTGACTCTAAATCATTGATTTCGTTTGTAATTTCAAGAATTTTTCTTTCGCAATCAGGATTTGTATCTTCTTTTTTTAAGGCTTCACGTTCAATTTCAAGTTGAACTTTTTGACGAGCCATAATATCGATTTCTTCAGGCATTGAGTCGATTTCAATACGTAAAGATGATGCGGCTTCATCAATTAAGTCAATTGCTTTATCTGGTAAAAATCTGTCTGTGATATATCTATCAGATAATTTTGCTGCTTGAATTAAGGCACTATCAAGAATTCTTACTCCGTGGTGAACTTCATATTTTTCTTTCAAACCACGTAAAATACTGATTGTGTCTTCAACTGACGGTTCACCAACTAGAACTGGTTGGAAACGACGTTCTAGGGCAGGGTCTTTTTCAATGTATTTTCTATATTCATTGATTGTTGTCGCACCGATTGTTCTTAGAACTCCTCTTGCAAGCATTGGTTTTAACAAGTTACCTGCGTCCATTGAACCCTCAGTTGCACCTGCACCAACCACTGTATGCAATTCATCAATGAACATTACGATATGACCATCTGAATCTTCAACTTCTTTCAAAACCGCTTTCAAACGTTCTTCAAATTCACCTCTGAATTTTGCACCGGCAACCAATGCACCTAAGTCTAATGAAATTAATTTATCATTTTTTAGGCTTTCTGGTACATCACCTCTTACCATACGTTGAGCCAACCCCTCGATAATAGCAGTTTTACCAACCCCTGGTTCACCGATTAATACGGGGTTATTTTTTGTACGTCTATTTAAAACTTGAATTATACGACGAATTTCTTCATCTCTACCGATAACTGGATCAAGTTTTCCTTTTCTTGCCAACTCTGTCAAATCTGTAGAATATTTTTCCAGAGCCTTCATATTTTCTTCTGCGTTTTTATTATCCACTTTTTTGTTACCTCTTACTTTTTTCATTGCGTTAAGAACGCTATTTGTGTTAACGTGAGCATTTGCAAGTAATTTTTGAATATTACTATTTTCAAGTTTTGTCATTGCAAGCAAAATGCTTTCAATTGAAATGAATTCGTCTTTCAATTCACCTGCAGTTGTGTCTGCAATATCTAATAAAGCAGAGGTATTGTTAGACAAGAACAACTGTTGGGTGTTCTGAACGCCACTTACTGTTGGAAAATCATTTACTGCCTTAGTAACTGCATTTATAAAATTTTGGTTCAAAAGTTTCAGTTCTGTAAGGTAATCTCTTGAAATTCCGTTGTCCTGAATCATTGCAAGCATAATGTGTTCAGGCTCAATTTGAGTGTTGTGTTTTGAATTCATCAATGCACTTGCTGATGAAATAATTTCTTGTGAATAATTTGTTAATTTATCAAAATTTATCATACTATCATTTTAATATATTTTTTTGAAATATCATAAAAATTCATTTTTTATTAATAATTTGTTGATTATTACAAAATTTAATCATATAATCTGTATATTATGAATAAGATTAGAAAATATTATCCGCAGATTTTTATATTGTTATTAGTGCTTTTGGGACTTGAATTGAGAGTCGCAGTTTCAAATGTACCTCTATGGTATGACGAGGGGCATTCAGTTCTTATTGCGATAAAAGATTTTCCTTTTGGCATAAATAACTTTTTATTTACCAAAGATTTTCAGCATACACCATTTTATTTTTATTTCCTACATTTTTGGATAAAAATATTTGGCGGTTCAGAAGTTTTGTTGAGAATGTCATCGGCTATTTTTGGCATTGCGACAATTCCTCTAACTTACATTGTTGGTAAAAAATTGTATGACAGAAATGTCGGTATAATTTCTGCAATTTTAGTTACAGTAAGCCCATTGTTAGTTTATTATTCAATTGAAATCAGAATGTATTCAATGGTAACTTTCCTTGCAGTGCTTTCAATGAATTATTTGTTAGATTTTGACGAAAAAGGTGATAAAAAATCTTTAATTAAATTAGTTGTAGCAAATACTTTGATTCCATATTTGTTAATTGGCGGAATTGTTTTCAACATTGGTCAAGTTGTTTCGTATTTGATTTATTTGTTTGTTACACAAAAAGAAAATGTTGAAAAAATCGGTAAATTTATTGTTTACCAAGTTTATCAATTGATTTTGCTTATTCCATATTTTGTAATCGCAATTTATTATGCGGTACAAAGAAGTGATTTCATAATGTTTCATATTCCACCATTTGAATTTATGCATTTTGTTGGAAATTTACAAAACTACTTTGGAACACGAGTTGGAATGCTTTTCTGGGTAAATTACATGCCAATTTACATTAACTTTATATTCTTTGTGGCTGTAATTATTCCTATAATTTACTTTATTTGTGCTTTGATTAGAGCATTTAAAGAGAAAAATTCAAAATTATTTTTTGTATTCTCAACAGTAATAATTTCATACGTAATTATTTTGATTTCCGCAATGTTAAAAGTGGTTGTAATCGTTCCAAGGTATACAATTTTCATTGCACCATTTGTTATGATTCTTGCCGGAGTTGGATTTTCAAAATTAAAAAAATGGCACACAGTTGCGTTTTTAATCTTTTTTGCAAGTTTTAGTATGTTCTTCTTATTCCACGATGATGCATACTTTAATACAAAATACTTTGCACTAAGAGATTCTCTAAATTATTTCCAAGCAAAAAGATTGACGTCTGAAGATATTATATATAGACCTTTTGCTTCATCTGTTGCTTTTATTTATGAGGATAATAATACTCCAAAATCATATCCGTTTGAAGCATTGCATGAGTTCAGAAAACCTTATAACGACGAGGTTTATGATGATGAACAAATTGCTCAATTCAAACAAGGTTTGGTTGATGAAACATTATTCCAAATTGTTCAAAGCAACGGGCATGTTTCAAAAAGATATCACGATTTTCTTGTTAACACATACTTAAAACCTGTAAAATCAGGCAGATACGTCGTTATGGCAATATATGGACCTGACAATCAAGCATTGCTTGAAAGAAAAGATTATACAGCAAGATTTAATTCGCCAGAAGCAATTCATAATGATAGAATTCTAGCATTTATGGCGAGACTTTTTGACGATACAAAAAATACTTTTCTAGAACAGTGCAAGTTTGTAGATATAACAACTTTAAATGATACGACATATATTTTGTTTCAGAAAAAATAATTAGTAAGTGGGCGGAAAATCTTTGATTTTCCGCCCATATTTTAAAATTCTTTAGTCGCTTAAAGTTTAGCCATCACCTGCCTCAACTCAAGTACTTGTTGATTATAATATTCGAGCCAAGATTGTGTTTCAGTTTTCATTGATGGTTCACAAATTGCTCGAATTCGTTTTTTATCTAGTTCATCTAATTGCAGTTGGATTTTCTTTTGTTGTTCTTCTTTTAACAATTTTTGCTGTTCTAAGGCATATTCAGGATTCGCTATTGGAATGCTGTTTTTTAGAATTTCGTTGTCTTCTAAAGCATATAAACATAAATCAGTTTCTTCAATTTTTAAATTTTTATTGTGGTTGTATTCTACTATGAAATCTGTTTTTTGTTTTTCTGTAAAAGGTTTTTCTAATTTGTATGACATATTAATATTCTCCTTCCGCAAGATATCCATGAGTTGTCCAAAATACGTTTGTTGTGCAGTTTCCACCATACCAAGCATGCCAAATATTTATTTGAGAACCAGATACAGGATATGCACCGATAGTGTCGCCGGCACCGTCAAGGGAATTGTATTTTTGTTGGTTTGTGAAAACATCATAATTCGTGTTTGAATATGTTTTTAAAAGATTTACTTTTATGTTGGTTTTGATTTTACTTGAAATAACACCCCCTTGTTCGCACCAACCGTCGGAAAATACTCTATACCAAGAGTGTCCATTGATGTAATTTTCTACAATTACAGCAGGTCTAGTTGAACTTGCTGTTGAGATTGTTGTTGCAGGTTTATTTGCCCAATTATCGTTGAATGGGTTATTTATAATTTTTGTTACTGCACCACTTTGGATAACGACTGTTCCTAAAAATACGTCATTGAATAATTCCCACTCTGTTCCGTTGAATTTTTCAACTGAAATAGGTGATTTTGAAGTATTTTCAAATATACAATTTAGAGTTGGTGCTGTAGGTTGTGATTTTTGCACGTAGATTACGTTATTCAATAAATATGCAGTTTCTTCAGAAGTTACAAAGATGTTATAAGTTCCGTCTGTAAATGCAGAAATGTCAATGGAATCAAGGTGTGTAACGGTAAATTTAGGTTGATTGTTTGCAGGGCATGCAACAATTGAACCATAAGTTGTACCGTCGTCAACATTAAAATTTATGACACTTCCGTCAACCGAAATAACTGCAGGGTTGCCGTTTTCGTCTATATAACCTTTTTCTATACAAAATGGATTTAAGTTTGAAAAGTCTTGTTGAATTTCTTGTGTTGTTTCGTCAAGAAGTGTTTTAACTTGCCCTTTTGTGATTGCGTGAAATTCTTCTGTAGCAGGTGCTACTAAAAAAGTTTGGTTAATATCTCCAGTTTTTTCCGCTTTGAGGTTTAGTTCATTTTGAACTGCGGAAAAGTTTTCGTTTACTTCTTGTGCCTTGGCTTTTGTCCCTGGGACAAAGGTATTTGGCACTAAAAATTTGCTCATAAATCTCCTTTGAAAATTTATGAACCATATCTAAGGGGGCTTTTTTATTAGAACATTTTTATTAAATATTGTCAAATTTTCGACAGTTTCATTTGTAATATTTGATTGATTAATCATTATATTTAATTTAAAATATTCGTATGCGAAAGATAATCAAACTTTTTAAAAAAATGAAAGAACTGGACAAATACATTTTGGCTCAGATTATTGAAATGTTTTTAATGGGGGTTTTCGTATTTACTGCAATTATTTTCGCATCAGATACTTTCATTACATTAATCAAGCAAATTTCAAAATATGGTATTCCGTTTAAGGTTGCCCTAATTATGATTATTTTGAATTTGCCGTCAGTTTTTGTAATGACAATTCCTATGGGTGTTTTGCTTTCAACAGTAATGACTCTAAACAGGTTATGCTTGGCATCTGAAATTACAGTAATGCGTTCTTGCGGTATCGGTTTGAACCGTATTGCAAAACCAATTTTTATTTTCGCAATTGTAATGTCTTTGGCAAGTTTCTTTATTAATGAAACGATTGTACCGATTGCGACAAAAGAGTCTAAGGATTTGGCTTTGTGGGCTTTTGGTCAAAAGAATATTCCAAACGGAAAACAAAACTTTGTATTTAAAGAAACAGGTGAAAACGGCTTGAAAAGGTTGTTTTATGTAGGTCATTGTGAAGATAATATTTTGAACAACATCACTGTTTTGGATATCTCAAAAGAGGATACAATTCAAGTTCTACAAGCAAGATACGGTTCGACCTCTCCTGATGGCTGGTCTTTTGACAAAGGTGCGATTTATACAATTTCAGACAGAGGAAAAATCTTAAATACAACTTTCTTCGAGCATTCTCTTGCTCAATTTGGTATGGATTTATCTAAAGAATTGCAAAAAAATGTTGCAAAAGAACATAACTTTGTCCAATTGGTTAAATATTTGGCGACAAATCACAATATCCCAGAGGAAGATTTGCGTAGTATGAAAATTGAATTGCACGACAAAATTGCTCTTCCTGTTACAACAATTGTATTTGTACTTGTTGGTGTACCTCTTGCGATTACACCACCTCGTGTACGTTATAACAGAGGATTTTTATTCAGTATTTTGGTAATTTTCTTCTACTATTTAATAAGAGCATTATCTGTATCATTCGGTGAAGCCGGTGTTTTACCGCCAGTCATTGCAACGTGGTTGCCGAATATTTTAATCGCAATGTGCGGTGCGTGGTTGTATTACAGAAAAGTTTATACAATTACTTAGAAAAAGGTTTTAATAAAAAAGGGCGGATTTTTCTGAAAGAAAAATCCGCCCTTTTAACATCTTTAAATTTTAAATTATCTATCACGCAATTTTGCAAGAAGATTTAAAATTTCTACGTATAACCAAACGAATGTTACCATTAAGCCCCATGCTCCGTACCATTCGAAAGATTTGTCAGCCATTTGTTCAGCACCGTCTTCGATAACTTTGAAGTCGATAATGAAGTTTAATGCTGCGATAATGCAAACAACTACGCTAAATCCGATGCCAACAAGAGAAGATGTGAATAATCCTGGAATGCTCATGTTGAAGAAGGCACCGATAAATTGTACAAGGTAAATACCTAAAATTGAAAGCATTGAAATCATCAATACACTTCTGAATTTTTCTGTACATTTAATTACGCCTGCTCTGTATAATGCTAGCATTACAAAAAATGCCATGAATGTTGAACCTACTGCTTGAACAACAATTCCTGGGTAATGGCTTTCCATCATTGCTGAAATTCCGCCAAGGATAAAACCTTCGCAAACAGCATAAACTGGTGCCATAAATTTGATAGTTTTTCTTGCAAATAATATCATAATAAATGCAATAATTGACCCTACAAAACCACACATAACTAAAGCAGCGGCTTTATCTGTGAAGCCTTGTGCGAATAAAGAAAATTCGTAAACACTTGAAACTAATAAGAACAAGAATAATACGAAAGTTTTGTTAATCGCACCGTTGATAGTCATTGGCTCGCCACTCAAAACTCTTTCGTTGTCTGCCATTGCCTGTCTTGAAAATACTGGGTTTGACATAATTTCTCCTTTTTTTGACCCATTATAATGGGTTAAATTTTTACATATTTATTATTTTAGCATATTTTATTTACAAAGGCATAAAATTAATCTTTTTTTAATGTAAAATTGTTATATGATAAAGCAATTTCTAGATTTTATTAAATATTATGGAAAGAACAAAAAATCTAAAATTATGTCATTTTTAATGATTTCAATTTTGGCTGGCGGATTGGAATTTGTTGGAATTGGACTGATTTATCCTTTTTTGATGATGATAATTAATCCTCTATCTTTTATTAATACAAGATTTTTCAATGAATTTACACGAATTTTTGGTATCCATAACCTGTTTGTTTCAATTTTAATCGTTGGTTTTGTTATCGTAATGATGTTTTTGGCGAAAAATTTATTGATGATTTTTTGCGTGTATGTTCAAAACAAATTCGTTATAAATTGGAAAAACGACATAAAAATTATTTAATG
>CAVFCO010000118.1:10225-11739 GCA_963620955.1 Alistipes senegalensis
CTTTAGTTTTTTGTACAAATAGTGTGATTATTTTTCTTATTTTTACACTTATGTTAATAAAATTCCCTGTAGTATCGCTGTTTACAGTGGTTTTTGTAATGCTTTGTATGATTAGTTTGAATAAATTTTTTAAACACAAAACTGAGGTTCTTGCACCAAAAATGTTAGATTTTTCATTAAAAAACAATAGCCAAGTTATTGAAAATGTGAAAAATTTGAAAGAAATCCGTATTTTCTCTGCGGAAGATTTCTTCTTGAAGAAATTCTATAATATTCAAAAAGAAAATAATGACGTAATTTTTAAAAATGCGTTTTATTCAGGAATTCCGCCATATATTGTTGAAATGATTTTGGTTTTGGCACTAATCTTTTTGGCTGGGGTTATAACTTGGCAAAATCAAGGTGAATCTTCAAGAATTATCGCATCTTATGGGTTAATTTTAGCGATTGTGTTTAGAATTGCACCATCGTTGAATAGAATTCAAGTTGCTTTGAACAATATGAATGCATCAAAAGATATGATTAAAAAAATGAACGAAGAATATTTGAAAAACCATTTTGACGAAGTAAAAGAATTTCCTAAAAATAATGCAGATATTCAGTATAACGACTGCTTGAAATTCGAAAATGTGTGTTTTTCATATAAAAATTCCAAAAAAGTCTTAAAAGATGTGTCTTTTGAAATTAAAAAAGGCGAATTTGTAGGAATTATCGGATTGTCTGGTGCAGGAAAAACAACATTGGTCGATGTTTTAATGGGATTATTACCGGCAGATAGTGGTCAAATTTTGATTGACGAACAAAAAATTGATGAAAATAATGTAAATGCCTTGAGAAATATTATTGGTTACGTCCCTCAAGAGATGAATATTTTGGAAGATACTTTCAAAAATAATGTTGCGTGGGGCATGACAGATGATGAAATTGATACAAAACGTGTTTTAGAGTCTTTGAAATTGGCACAATTATCAGATTTTGTTGAAAGTTGTGGTGGCATAAATACGACTATTCAAGGACTTTCGCAAGGTCAAAAACAACGATTGTTGATTGCAAGAGCATTGTATCGTAATCCAAAAATTGTAATTTTTGACGAGGCTACTTCTTCTCTTGATGTTGAAAAAGAGAGTGAAATTACAAAAATGTTAACAAATTTAAAAGGTGAAAGAACAATTATTGCGATTGCTCATAGGTTAACGACACTCAAAGAATGTGATAAATTAATCTATCTAAAAGACGGTTCTGTCGTGGATATTGGAACTTTTGAAGAGTTGAAAAATAACCATAAAGATTTTGAAAATTTAATAAATTTATCAAAAATATAAAAAAGACTTTACAAGAAAAAAAGTCTTTGCTATAATAAGTATACAAAATATTCCTCGATAGCTCAATGGTGGAGCAACCGGCTGTTAACCGGTAGGTTGTTGGTTCGAGCCCTACTTGAGGAGCCAAAAAATTGCACAGCATTTCGCTGTGCTTTTTTGTTCTCTCAACTAGTTCCGCAAGTTTCACTTGCA
>CAVFCO010000119.1:0-8257 GCA_963620955.1 Alistipes senegalensis
GTCATACTGGATTTATTGCGGTATCTTTATTAAATGTTTTAGAGATACCGCAATTCACTTTGTTCATGCGGTATGACGGAATTTCAGATACCGCAACAGAGTGCGGTATGACATAAAGACAAAAGATGCCGAAACAAGTCAGACATGACGATTTAGCCTCTGCTTGGGTACGCCCTCGCATTAAACGGCAACGTTCGTATTTGCAACGAAAACTCCACGTTTCCGTTGACGCATACTCACCTCTCGCTTCGCTCGTGCCTCTGCTCGGACTACTTCGTAGATGCCCATTTCAAAGTATCATTCAAAAATTCATCGTCAAATTCTTTTTGACCTGTAATCTCCTGATATCTTTTAATCGTTGTCATTGCGTCCATTTTTCTATTCAACTGAACACACATAACAAGGTAATTTTTCAAGTATGATTTATTACCGGAATCCAAACGAAATGCTTGCAAGAAAGAATTATAAGCAAAAGTTTCCATTTTATCCTGTTTTGTATAGCACATTCCAATCATTGTATAAATCGCAGCACGTTCAGTGTCTGTTTTCGAATAATTTAGTGCCATTTCATATTGTTTCAAAGCAGTTTCATATTTTTTGGACAAATAATAGCACTCTGCCATTGATTGATAAATCATCGAGTTATTAGGTTCTAGTGCCAATGCCTTTTTGTAAGCATTCAAAGCCTCTTCTTTTTTACCTTGGTCGTAATATGTTTTGCCCAAGTTTACCCACGCCAATGCTTTTTTAGGCGAAATTTTTACATATTTTTCAGATTCATCAAGTTTTGTTGATGCAAAATTCTTTGTCATATTCGCAATTAAATTATCATCGCCAGAATACATTATTTTAATTGTATTTACATCACGTTTCGAAAAACTTTTTACATTAGAAGTCGCATACAAAACGTCTTTTTCATCAGGGCTATGACCAATTATACCGATAGCATGACCAACTTCATGCAAGGCAACTCTAAACATTTCATCTTTTGTAACAGCCTTTTTAGAATTTGGACGAGTAGACAAAAGTTGAACGTGTGCTTTTGTCAAACTTCTATCTTGACCTGAGATTGAAGTATTAGTTACACCCGCCATATACACCGAATCGGGATTTTGGTTACTATCAAAATGGTCAACAACATCTATCAAAATATCTGCTTTTTCAGGCTTTTTAGTTACGAAAAATCTAAAATATCCCTCAAAAACTTCGTTATAGTAACTTAAAACTTGATAAATTGTATATTTATAATCAGATTGCGAAACGTGGACAACAATATTTTGCTTTTTCCATATTGTCAACTTGCCGTTTGAATCAACTGCATAATTTAAGTAGTTATCATCTTTTGATGAAAAAGTCTTAACCTCGTTTGCCTTATTTTCCAAACTCGCTTTTTGTCTTTTTTGAGCATTTCTGTCAAGTTGGGCATTGATTTTTGCATCGTTAATCAATTGCAATTGCTCATACTCTGAAAGTTTTGAAAATTGCAAGATTTTTTCTATCGGTTTTGGCGGTGCATAATAATTCAAATAATTTGCAATCCCCATAATAAGAAGCAAAACCGAAAGTATTATCAATTGATTTTTTTGTTTATTTAACTTATGCATAAAATAATTCTAACCTAAAAAGGCATAAACTAAAAGTTCATGCCTTAAAAAACTTATTATGTTTCAACATATTCTCTCAAGCGTTTGCTTCTGTTTGGGTGTCTTAACTTTCTCAAAGCCTTTGCTTCAATTTGACGAATTCTTTCACGAGTTACGCCGAATAATTGACCAACTTCTTCCAAAGTTCTTTGGCGACCGTCATCCATACCAAAACGAAGTCTTAAAACATCTCTTTCACGAGGTGATAAAGTGCAAAGAACTTCTGCCAAGTCTTCTCTTAGCAAGTCTGAAGCAACTGTCTTAATCGGAGCATCTGCTTCTTTATCTTCAATAAAGTCGCCCAATCTTGAATCTTCTTCTTTACCAATCGGAGTTTCCAATGATAATGGTTCTTGAGCAATTTTAATGATTTCTCTTAATTTAGAAATAGAAACGTTCATTTCCATTGCTAATTCTTCTTCAGTTGGCTTTCTTGAATATTCTTGAGCCAATCTTCTTGTAACTTTTTTAAGTTTATTGATTGTTTCAACCATGTGAACTGGGATACGAATTGTTCTTGCTTGGTCAGCAATAGCACGTGTAATCGCTTGTCTAATCCACCAAGTTGCATAAGTTGAGAACTTAAATCCACGTTCGTGGTCAAATTTTTCAGCCGCTCTGATTAGACCCAAGTTACCTTCTTGAATCAAATCCAAGAACAACATTCCACGTCCAACATATTTTTTAGCGATACTTACTACCAAACGTAAGTTTGCTTGAACTAATTTTCTTTTTGCAATAGCCCCTGGAGTACCACCTTTGATAATCGCTCTTGCAAGTTCAACTTCTTCATTTGCAGATAACAATTTGATACGACCGATTTCTCTCAAATACAAACGAACAGGGTCGTCAATAGCAATACCTTTTGGTAATTCCATTGCATCTTCTTTTTCGTCTTCTTCTGAGTCCATCATATAAACATCGTCGTAATTTGTTTTGCCGTCAATCTTGCCAGCAGAAACAATGTCTTCAATGTTATCAGTACTAATTTCAACGTTCATAAATGAATCGTCAGCAACATCATCTGCATCTTTTTCACTATCGATATCTAAAATATCAATGTTTTCTTCTTCCATCATATTAACAATCGAGTTAGATTGTCTTTTTTTTGTCATTTAATTTCTCCAGTTCTTAATTTATTTAATCTGTCCCTAAGTTGCATCTGAACTTTTAGGGCTTCTGTTTCATCATTGTTTGCTTCTTCATAAATTTGCTTTAATTGTTTATGTTCTTCATCTCGTCTACACGAAATAATTTTATCAATATTTTCTTGAATCAAGGCATCAAATTCATCTTCCTTCAACCCTGTAAATGTATCCGAAATGCATATCAAATCTGTAATTAGTTGTTGTGTACCAGCATCGTTTACAAATTCTATGTATAATCTATCGATTAATTCACTTACATTATTTACGGTATTTATCAATTTGTCAATTGTATCTTTTACAATTATTAACGTTTTATTTGTAAATTCTACACTTTTTATTTTTTCTGACAAATTACCCATTGTGTATGGGTTACTCTTTATAAAAAATAAACTTAGTAAGTTTTTTTGTGCGATTTCGTCGATTTTTGATGAAATTGTTACATTTGTTGACATAATTTCCGGTGTAATAAAATCGTTTGAAGATGAAACCGTAACGTCTTTTTGTAATGCTGTATCGTCAATATCCAATGCTGATGCGACAATTTTTACGTATTCAGATTGAATAATCGGATTTTGAATTTCATTTAATATCGGCAAAATTTCTTTTACTAAATCAGATTTTTCCTGTGGAGTTGTTGCGTTTTCACGTTTTTTTAATAATTCATTTAACTGAAAATCCAACAACAATGGAGCAGTTTGAATATAGGATTTAAATGCTTCTGCACCTGAACTTCTAATAAATTCGTCTGGGTCTTTACCCTCAGGTGGCGAAACTACACGGATTTCACAAGCATATTTATCTTCGTTCACATCAACATGCGAATCATCAAATTGTTTAATATTACCAAGTCCTTGGAATGCAGTCCTAATCAATTCTCCGCCACGTTTTGTAGCATTTTGACCAGCGATATCCGTATCAAAAGACAAATACAATCTTCTACTTTTTGTATATCTAGAAATCATTTTTATATGGTCTAAAGTCAAAGAAGTACCGCAAGAAGCAACCGCATTTTTAATACCGTGTGCTTGAGCAGAAATTACGTCAAAATAACCCTCCATAATAACTACTGAATCTTCTTGCTTAATCGCTTCTTTTGCAGTATACAAGCCATACAAGATACGACTCTTGTTATAAATTGGAGAATCCGACGAGTTCAAATATTTTGGATTTTGCCCTTCTTCAATTGCTCTTGCACCAAAAGCAATGCAATCGCCTAATTCATTTTGTATCGGAATAATAATTCTGTTTCTAAACCTGTCAACATAATTACCTTGACTTGATTTTAGGATTAAGCCTGCTTGCTCAAGGATTGAATCATCATATTCTCTTTTTAATCGTTTATAAAGTTCATTTGGCTCTTTTAAAGCAAGCCCTAGAGAGTAATTTGAAATTACCGCAGGTGTAATATCACGATTTGCAAGGTATTTAACTGCAATATTATCTTGAGGTGAATTCAACAAAACATCTTGATAGAATTTAACCGCAGTATTGCAGGCTTCTATCATTAATTTTTTATCATCTTTGCTTTTTCCACCATCGCCTTTAAATTCAGGCAATTGAATATTATATCTATCGGCTAAAAATCTTATTGTTTGCGAATAATCCCAATTATGGATTTTCATCAAAAAAGTTATCGCATCACCGCCAACACCACAACCGAAGCATTTAAAAATTCCACGTTCAGCATTTACAGAAAATGACGGAGTTTTTTCACCGTGAAAAGGACATAATCCCCAGTAATTGCCACCTTTTTTCTTAAGCACAATTTCTTCAGAGATAATGTCAACAATATCAATCTGATTTTTTATTTGTATAACTGCTTCTTCGTATGCCGATACCATAACAATAATATATTAGCATAAAATTACATGGTATAATCAAAATATGGAAAATTATTTTATTGATACACATTCACACATTGATATAATTGAAGATATCGCATTAGAAGATATCATTCAAAACGCAAATAACGCAGGCGTAAAAAAAATTATTATTCCTGCAGTTGAAGAAAAGTATTTTGAATCAATGATTGAAATTTGCGAAACTCATGAAAATATTTTTTGCATGCTCGGAATTTTCCCAGAAGAAGCAAAATCTTGGACGGATAAAACTGCCGAAAAGATTGTTAAACTTGCAAAAAGTAGTAAAAAAGTTGTTGGAATTGGCGAAGTTGGACTTGATTATTATTGGGATAAAAGTTTTATCGATTTGCAACAAGAAATGTTTATCAAACAAATTGAAATCGCAAACGAATTAAACTTACCAATCGCAATTCACGATAGAGAAGCACACAAAGACGTTTTCGATATCGTTTTGAAATATAACAAAGGTTCTGACATTTTGCTTCACTGTTTTTCAGGTAGTCCTGAATTTGCAAAAGAATGCGTAAAAGCAGGCTTTTACATTGCACTTGGTGGAGTTGTAACATTCAAAAATGCAAAAAAAATGAAAGATGTCGCAAAGGAAGTTTCACTAGATAGATTGATGCTTGAAACAGATGCTCCCTACCTCACTCCTGTACCTTACAGAGGAAAAACAAATCAACCTAGTTACATTCCATTAATCGCACAAGAAATCGCAAATTTGAGAGGCACAGACATCTCAGAAATAGAAAAATATACAACACAAAACGCAGAAAAGGTTTTTAAGATTTGAAAAAAGAACGTTTAGACAAATACCTTACAGATTTAGGTTATTTTGAAAACAAAAGCAAAGCCGCAGCAGCAATACTTGCGGGTGATGTTTTAATTAACGACGAAAGAATAACAAAAGCCGGTTATCAAATTGGAATTGAAAAAGAATATGACATTAGAGTAAAATCAATGCCTTACGTATCAAGAGGTGGGTTTAAATTAGAAAAAGCACTAAAAACCTTTGACGTAACGGTAAAAGATAGAATTTGTTTAGATGCTGGAGCATCAACTGGTGGGTTTACAGATTGCTTATTGCAAAATGGGGCAAAATTTGTTTACGCAGTCGACGTTGGCTACGGTCAATTGGATTGGAAAATCAGAAGCGATGAAAGAGTTAAGCCAATTGAAAAAACAAATCTAAAAATTTGCACACCAGAAGAAATTTATGCAAAAAATGAACCTCATGCAAACTTGTTAGTTTGCGACGTTTCGTTTATATCTTTGGAAAAAGTTTTGCCTAATTTTCAAAAATTGTTAGACACAAAACAAGAACTTATTTGCTTAATTAAACCTCAATTTGAAGCAGGAAAAGAACTTGTCGAAAAAGGTGGAGTTATTAAAAACAAAAATACGCATTACTCGGTTATTGAAAACGTTATCAATTGTGCAAAAGGTTTGGGTTACACTGTTTTAAATCTAACTCATTCCGCAATAAAAGGACCTTGCGGTAATATTGAATATTTAATCCACCTCAACAATGCTCAACAGGAGTCTGTTGAGTTAGACATAAAAGAAATCGTTGATAATGCTTTTATTGAACTTAATCCGCCAAAGCAATAATTATTTACCGAAGAACTTCATGATAACACCGATTAAACCATCGTTGTCAGCAGAAGCATCTTCATAATCTTTCTTTTTGGCTTCTAATTTATCAATTTTCTTTTTAATTTCCATAGTTTCTGCTTCGCTTACAGCAGAAGATGAAAGATATTTTGAATAGAAATCTACGGCTTTTTCAGGATTTTTAGTTTTTTCGTAAGCCTTTGCCAAAGATTTTAGAATTCTTGAATTACGTTTGTCGATTGCATACAATTGTTCAAAGTATTCAATAGCCATTTTGTAATCGCCAATGCTTTCTCTAAATTCGCCTAAACGTTCTAAAGCCTTTCTATTTTGAGGTTCTAACTTGTTAAGTTTTTCGTAAAACTCAATTGCGTGAGTTCTATCTTTCATTTCGTCTAACAATTCTGCAATTGTTGTTACCAATGCTGAATCCTCAGGTTTTACGTGATGAGCAAGCATATATTCATTTAGAGCAACATCTTTGTTACCACGTGCGTAATTATATTTTGCCCAGTTGTAGTGTTCTTCGAATTCATCGCCTTTTTCTTCATAAATTAATGCTCTCATTTGGTAAATCAATGGAGAATTTTTATCGAATTTTGCAAATTCATTCACATATTCAAAGGCCTTTTCAAAGTCTTTTTGAGCATAATAGAATTGAGCAACTAAAGCCAAGAATTTTGGATTTTTCTTGTAATCATTTTTCATTGATTCAATCTGTGCTTCTGCATCTGAGAATTTTTCATCTTCAATCAAACAACGAAGTTGAATTAATTTGTCAGTAGAAACTTTTGACGCAGCATCTGTTCTATTATTTTTCAAATAAACTTCTGCTAATTTATCTTTAAGTTGTTGATTGTCATGCCCGTCGTTAATTGCTCTTTCTAAGATTTCCGCAGCACTTGATAAAACATCTTGTTCTTCATAAATTTTTGAAAGGTTTAAGTATGCTTCAATTGGTGCGTCATGAGTATCTAAAATTCTTAAATATTCGTCAATAGCATTGTTATGTTTGCCATTTTTTTCATAAATTGTTGCAAGAATAAATCTTGTAGCATTTGCTCTTGCAAAATCAGGTGCTTTGTCTAATGCCTTTTTAAAATCACCGGCAGCATGTTCAAATTTTTGTTGAATTAAATGTAAGTTTCCTCTGTATGTATAATATTTATATTTATCAGAACCAATAAACATATCCATTAATTGTTCATACGCAACTTCATTTGATGGGTCTAATTCAAGAATCTTTGAAAAATAATTTTCAGCCTCGTCAATTTTACCCAAAATTGATGCAACGTGAGCAATTCTTTGCAATAAATCAACGTTTTGAGGTCTTGATGTAAGAAGTTTTACGTATTCGTTAAACGCTTCTTCGTAATTTTCGTCTTGTTCATATTTTTCTGCTAATTCAATTGACATTATTTATCACCTTTCATATATATTTTAATTTTATTATAAAGTATTCTTTGAAAAAAATTAGACAGTTGGCTAGTTAAACTTATTTTGAGCCTTTTGAATTCCATTGTCTAAATAGAATTGCACTGCTTCATTTGCTAATTTTAAAGTATCTTTCAAAATTGGTTCTTGTTCCTTTGAGAAGTTTTGTAAAACAAAAGCCTCTGATGGAATTGGAGGTTGAGGACCTACACCGACTTTTAATCTATCAAACTTGTTTGTTCCTAAGTGTTGAATAACAGATTTTATACCATTATGTCCACCGTCAGAACCATTTGCTCTAAATCTTAACTTTCCTAAATCTAGAGTTATATCGTCATAAATAACCAAGATATCTTCAAGTTTTATTTTATAGTAATTCACCACAAGACTAACTGCTTCACCTGACAAATTCATAAAAGTTGTAGGCTTAATTATAATAATATCTTCATTATTATATTTGATTTTTGTAAAAAGACATTTTAATTTTGATTCTTCTCTGAAAGAAAAACCAGAATTTGTAGCCCAAAAATCAACAGTCATAAAACCTGCGTTATGT
>CAVFCO010000120.1:0-3822 GCA_963620955.1 Alistipes senegalensis
AACTATATCTTCATTTTTAGTTTTTTCAATTGATTTAAATTTTGTTGGGACAAGCATTCTACCCTTGCAGTTTACAAGTCCAACTTTGAAATTTCTAACTGATGTAAAAATTCCTTTTTTGGCATCAAAGATTAAAAAGTCATCATAAACGGGTGTTGTTAAATGTTGATTATCTTCGGTTACAAGGCAGAATTTGTTTCCTTTTTGAACCTTATAAATGTTTTTTGTAACGTTTCCGTCTTTAGTTGATGTTGTGTAAGTTGCAAAAATTTCTTTTGGAAGTGCTTTTTTTGCTTGTTTTGTCATTTCTGCAAAACTTGAAGTTTCGTTAGACTTTACTGTTATTGAAGTTTTTGCGGTTTCTATATCCTTTGGAATTTCGTTTACAGAAGCAACATCACCGATATTCATTGAAGTATTTGTTGATAAATTTTTAAAATATTTTTGTACGAAATCTGCAGTTTTATTCGCCTTGAATGTAATAAAACTTAAAAACACGAACAATAATATATATACTAAAATTCTTGATTTTTTCATAAACACCCTATTAGAATTTAATATTACTAAAAATAATTTGTACTGTCAAAGAGATTTTTGATTTATGTTATACTAAGTTTTATAGTTAAAAGAGGTTGTTTCGTGAAAAATAATTTGAAATTTGAAAATATTATCAGAATTGTTATTTATTCTGTTATTTTGTGTGTTTTAGCACTATATTTGATTGTATATTATGCAAAAAATAATTATGATTTTGCAAAAAAACTTTCTTTTTCTCTATCTGTTTTTGCAAATAATGCTTTTACTATTCCAAATACAAATAGTGCTTTTGAAAATAACTTAAGGTATGATATTTCAAATTTAATTTTAAAAGTTGCGGTATTTATAAATCCCCAAGATTCTTTTGAATACGAAGTATTAGGCTTTAATTATTATAAACTTGCAAGACGTTCTAATAATCCTATTTATAAAAAATCAATGATTGATAAATCTTTTGAAAACTATAAAAAATCTTTGATTTATTTTCCAAATTATTATCAAACTTTTAACCATTTAGGATATAACTATATTGAGATTGAGGATTTTGAAAATGCGTTAAAAATGTTTCAAAAGTCATTGGAGTTAAAGCCTAAAAATGGTACTGCTCTATTAGAAAGTGCTTTTCTTCAAGCAAATATTTTCAAAAATTATAAAGATGCATTGAAACAATTAGAAATCTACAAGGCTGAAAATCCTGATGACGTTGATGCCTATTTTTCTTTTGGTTGGGTTTATGACGCATTAAATCTAAAAAAAGAGGCCATTTCAAGTTATAAAAAATACCTTGAGGCTTATCCACAAAACATTGCCGCCTTAGTAAATATTTCTGGTTGTGAAAATTATATTGGAGATTACGAAAGTGCCTCAAAACACGCAAGCGAGGGCTTGCTTATTCGCCCTTATGCGATATATCTTTTGAGTCATAAAGCAGATGCTCTTGCAAATTTAGGAAGATACAAAGAGGCAAAAGTGATTATTCAAAATACAATTGATAAAAAATTGTTTTACGGAGAATATTTCTTTACTTTTAAATTAGCAAAAATTCAAAAAATTGAGGGTGATTTAGAAAATTCAAAGAAAAACTTTGAAAAATCAAAAGAAAATGCTCAAAATTATTTTGACAACTATTGCAACGGAAAAGATTATGACTTAAATGATGTAGATGCAAGATGTCATAATGCCTCTGTATTTCTGAAAAATTTTGAAAAGAATAAAAAACTGGAGCGTTTTGTTTGGTTCTCAAACTAGTGTTTTTATTGTATTCGTGTTAAACTGAAATAAAAAGGAGTAAATTTTATGAGAATATGTGTTATTGGTACAGGTTATGTAGGGCTTGTGGCTGGAACATGTCTTGCAGAAATGGGTAACAAAGTTATTTGTGTAGATAACAACGAAGAAAAATTAGAAAAACTTCGTAGTGGCATCGTTCCTATTTATGAACCAGGGCTTGAAGAATTAATCAAAGTAAATGTTGCAGAAGATAGGTTAAGTTTTTCTAGCGATTTGAAAACAGCAGTTGAAAAATCTCTAGTATGCTTTATCGCTGTTGGAACTCCTCAAGGGGAAGATGGTTCTGCAGATTTAAAATATGTTTATCAAGTTGCAAAACAAATTGGTAAATCAATAAACGATTACAAAGTAATTGTTGACAAATCAACTGTTCCAGTTGGTACAGCCGATAAAGTTACAGAAATTATCAAACAAGAAACTGCACACAATTTTGACGTTGTTTCAAATCCTGAATTTTTGAAACAAGGTGCTGCGGTTGACGATTTCTTAAAACCTGACAGAGTTGTAATTGGTTCAAACTCTCAAAAAGCAACTGAAATTATGCAAGAATTATATGCACCATTTTTGAGAACAGGAAACCCTGTAATCATTATGGACGTTCGTTCTGCTGAAATGACAAAATATGCATCTAACTCATTTTTGGCTGTAAAAATTTCTTATGCCAACGAAATTGCAAATATCTGTGAAAAAGTCGGTGCAAATGCTGAAATGGTAAGAATTGGTATGTGTAGCGATAAACGTATAGGTTCTCAATTCTTGTTCCCAGGGTTAGGATACGGCGGAAGTTGTTTCCCTAAAGACGTTAAAGCACTTTTGAAAACCGCAAAAGATAACGAATGTGATACTCAAATGCTAGAGGCTGCTGATTCAATCAACAAGTTACAACGTAAATTATTTGTCGAAAAGGTGTTGAAACACTTCAACAATGACGTAAGCGGTAAAACTTTTGCTGTTTGGGGACTTGCATTCAAACCAAAAACAGATGATATGCGTGAAGCACCAGCAATTACAATTATTAATATGTTGTTAGAAAAAGGTGCTAAAATTCAAGCGTATGACCCTAAAGCAATGGAGTCTGCAAAATTCCACTTTGGTGACAGAATTACTTATGCGAAAAACTCATACGATGCAATAAACAATGCTGACGCATTACTTCTATTAACTGAATGGAACGAATTTAGACGTCCTGATTTTGATAGAATTAAATCAACTCTTAAAACCCCATTGGTTTTTGACGGAAGAAATCAATATGATGCAAAACGTATGAGAGAAAGAGGTTTTACTTACTATAGCATCGGTAAAGCCTAAAATATAATATTTTATATTTAATATTGAACGGGAGAAAATTTTATAAAATTTTCTCCCGCTCTTTTTATTATTTATTAAGGTTCTATCGTAATTTTTACAACATTATTTCCAAATCTTGTTGGGGCTGCAAAATATTCAATATCTCCGCTAATATTTCCATTTACGAGATTACTTCTATCAATGAAATTCAATTCGATATAAGAAACTAATACTATTACTTTCATTTGATTTTTGAATTGTCCTAAATTTTGTGTTTTTAGATTGTCTATAAATTTTGTGAATTTAGGGTCATTGTTATCTAAATTGTTGTAATTTCCTTGCCAAATTAAGTTTGGAACTTTCGGAAACATTTTTACATAATCTATCGGATCAACCATTCCTATAACTGCAAAATCAGGGTGTAATGTTGCTTGAGTTCTTGCTATATCGTTCAAAAAGTTGTATGCTCTATGGATTTTCCAGTCGTTATTGAACACAATTGAGCCGAAACTAACGACCAAAAGAAATGATAGTATTACGTTTACGATTTTGTGTTTCCATTTTAAAAATACAAATGATGTCATTAAAAGTATTAAAAATGGGTGAACAATTATGTAGTAGTAAGGCACTAATAGTGAGCGTTTTATTGAAAATAAAATTGTGAAAACATATATAAAAATAATTAAATATATTAACTAAGACAGAAAA
>CAVFCO010000120.1:3873-6392 GCA_963620955.1 Alistipes senegalensis
AAATAAGACAGAAAATCTGCCACTTTTTTCTCTGGATTTTCAAATAGTTTTATTTTCTTGCTAAATTTTAGTGTTAATAAAAATATTACACAAAGTAAAATCAATCCGCCTAAAATATAGTAATTGCCGAAGTTTGAATTGAAGATTAAAGTAAGTCTTTCTGGTGAAAAATGAGGAATCCAATCATTGTATTCTCCGTCTAAAACTCCCCTTTCAATAAAGGTTAAGATTGCATAGGGCATAAATGATATCGCAATTATAATGTTTATTAAAATGAAGTTTAAAATTTTATTTTTCTCTTGTTTTTCTTTTGTGTAATAAAAAATTCCGTAAACAAAGTTGAAAAATGCAACCAAAAGCCCAAATAAATGGTTATTTATTAACAACATTGAAGTTATTATAAATCCGAAAATGTTTTTTGAGGAATCTTTTTCTAAAACTTTGAATAGAAAATATACCACAAGAGGTACTAAAAATAATGAAACGACATAACTTCTATACTCTTGAGAATAGGATATGTGATAAGCCGAAATACAAACTAAAAACGTACTCAAAAGGGCAACGGTTTTGTTAATTCTGTCTTTTGCTAACAAGTAGAATGTCAAAATGCTTAATGAACCTATAATTGCTGGTAAAAGTCTTGCCCATTCAAGAGTGTAGTTGCCAATTTTGAACCAAATTTTTGAAAGTAATGCAAAAAGCGGTGGATTTCCAGGGTCTTCAAAAATCTGTGTCCAAGGTGTGAATGGACTACCAGTGAATACTGTTATGTAATGCTCGTCCCACCAAAATCCGTTTTCTGCGTACATGTTCAATCGAATTACTAATCCGATTAAGAAAATTGCAATAATTGGGAAAAATCTGAATTTTTCAAAAGGACTTTCTTTTAATGAGAAAAGCCCAAAGATTAGTAAAATCCAAGGCGTTATATAGAACTTCCAACAGTAAAATAACGATAGCAGAAAGACTTTTAATTCGTTTATGACACCTTTATAATTAATGTATTTAGAATGCTTTATTCTTGTAACTTCAGGCGGAATTTCTATTATCGTAAAATCATTGTTGCCGTTTATATATCTTTCCTGTTTTAGTTTTTCAATTTGTTTTCTGTCAAAACTCCAAAAATCCTTGCCGATAAAGATTGAAAGATTTGAAATGTTACTTAAAACTGATTCCTTGTCTTTTGTGTAAAAGGTAAGACCTACATTGTTTAACGGCATATTGCCTGTAAAAGATGTTACTTGAGCCTTTTTTGATTTGTTCCGGCTTATTGGATTTAGAAATGACCAATCATTGTCATTTGTTTTTAACAATAAAAGATTTTTTAAAGGTCGGTTTGTTTCAATATTTATAGCCACAGTGCTGTAAATTGAAGTAAAATAAGGTACTTCAATTTTATTCCTGTTTTTGAAATAACAATATATAAATGAAATTAATGCCAAGGATATAAAGATGTAGGCAATAAATATTTGTTTTTCTTTGAAAAATGTATAAATATTTTGTAGGTATTGATTTTTCATAGAATTAAAATACCGAAAATAAAGGGCGAACGCAACGAATTTTGAAAAAATGTAAAAAAAAAAGACCTTATAAATAAGGTCTGTCCGTTTAAATAAGAAGAGAGAGCTTCATATTATTATATGTCTATATTATGCAACAAAAATCTGACTTTGTCAAAAATATTTTAACTTATGTAAAGAAAAATTTGTAAAAATCGAAATATTTTTAGAATGATTGTGTTATGATAGTTTTGTAGGATATTAGAAAAGGAGAATTAGTCATAGCAGGCGAAGATAGATACGGTCAAAAGAAAGACTCAAAAGATAAAGTTATAATGAATGAACGAATTAGAGTAAAAGAAGTTCGTTTGATTGGTGAAGACGGAACAAACCACGGTGTTGTTCCAACATCAGAAGCATTACAAATGGCTGAAGATGCAGATTTAGATTTAGTTTTAATCAATCCAAATCAAGATCCGCCTGTAGCAAAGATTTTAAACTACGGAAAATACAAATACGAAGTTGAAAAAAGAGCAAAAGAGGCTAAGAAAAAACAACATACAGTAGACGTTAAAGAAATCAAAATTAGATATAAAATCGATGTTCATGACTACAATGTAAGAATTAATAATATCAAAAAATTCATTACTCAAGGTAATAAAGTAAAGGTTATCGTAATGTTACGTGGTCGTGAAATGCAACACTCAAAATTAGCGTTTGATTTGGCAGAAAGATTTGTAGAAGATTTGAAAAACGAACCAATCGCAATCGAAAAGAAACCTCAATTAGAGGGTAGAAACGTAACATTGTTACTAGGACCTCAAACAAAAGAGGGTAAATAAAAAGAAAACGAAAGTTTTAAAAATAAATAAAACTTGACTATAAAAAATTATCTAGTAGAATAGATATATAAACAACGAGCAAACATAAAGTTGAAATTAAACAGATGCCGCGTTAGTTCAGTTTCGGTGAGCGAAGCGGAACCGAAGTCCAATAAAGGTTGGGGCTTGCTCTAACAAC
>CAVFCO010000121.1:0-5595 GCA_963620955.1 Alistipes senegalensis
AATATATCCTGTTTGAGTTTTTGTTGAAAACTGCAAGTCATACATTTCGTTATTGAAAAGAATATTTTCCGCCATTGCAGGACTGATTGCTATAAATAAAAATAAAAATGTTAATAAAATTTTTTTCATACGTATATCCCTTTTTTTGACATTATAATTTAAAAATATAAAAGCAAACAACTTAAATTTTAAATTAAGTCATTTGCTTTTATCACTCGCTTATTTATGTCTGTTCTTTATTTTGTAACTTCTTTTTTAAACGCTTGTCTATTTCTAACTAATTCTGTAGCAGCAACACCAATACCACCAATTGCAGCAAGTTTTGTTGCAAGAGCAGAAGTGTCAGATTTGCTAACTTTTTGCATAAGAACATTTGCACCTAGAATTGTGCATGCTGTAATTAACCCTTCAAAAGCACATTTTGCAGTAGTTGCAATGCCTTTTTTATTTTCTTTTACGAATTTAGCACCTTTTTGGCAAGCATTTTTTACCTTTTGACCAGTTGAAATTTCAACTGTGTCTTGTTGGGGTTGATTTGGCATGATTTGTGCATGTTGTCCGCAATTGCCTTTGCATTCAGGACTGTTACAGCCAAAATTTGTGTTAACTAGATTTGCTTGAATTGGATTAATATTCATGGTTATTCCTTATTTCGTATACCTTTATAAGAACCCTGAAAATATTAATTGCTTGTTTTTAAGAAAATGTTACAAAATTGTTACTATTTTATTCGTCGACAGGCTCAAAGGCTTCTTTGCCTGCACCACACATCGGACAAACAAAATCTGTTGGTAAATCTTCAAATTTTGTATCCTCTGTTTCTTCGTCGTAAATCCAGCCGCATGGCATACATTTGTATTTCATAATTTTTCTCCTTTCTTTTTCTGAAAGTATATATTTGTAGTTTACTTTTTTAAATTGTCTTATTAGGTAAATTTGTGTTAATATTTTGGGTATGAAACACGAATTTAAACAAAAAGTATTTTATTCAGACACAGATGCCTATGGTGTTGTCTGGCATGGTTCATATTTACGTTGGTTAGAAATGGGCAGAATGGGGTTATGCGATATGGCGGGGTATACTTTGTCTACCCTTTATGATGCGGATATTACATTACCTGTTGTCGAACTAAATGTTAGATACAAATCTCCTGCAAAACTTGAAGAAGAACTTTTGATTGTTACAGAATTAAAAGAATTTTCTAAGATTTCAATGACTTTTGGGCAAAAAATATTTGATGCAAAAACTAATAAATTGCATATTGATGCCTCAGTAAAAGTTGTTGCAACACATAATGACGGAAATATCTATAGAAAATTTCCTGAAGATTTGACAGATTTTGTGAATAAGGTTGCTGAATAATGAGTACAAAAGTTAGATTAAATAAATATATTGCATCTGCAGGAATTACTTCCCGTAGAGGTGCAGACGAACTTATTGAACAAGGAAAAGTTTCTGTAAACGGTAAAAAGGTTTCAGAATTAGGTTTTCTTGTTGGCGATAAGGACAAAGTTTTTGTCGATGGAAAACTCATTCACCCTAAAAAGCACGAATATTACAGATTTTTTAAACCGGCCGGTTATATTACAACTTCAAATGATGAAAAAGGTAGAAAAACTATCTATGATATTTTGCCAGAAAATTTGCAAGGTTTAAACCCTGTAGGGCGTTTGGATAAAGATTCTACAGGACTTTTGATTTTGACAAATGATGGAGATTTGATTAACGAATTAACTCACCCATCTGTTAAAGTTCCAAAGATTTATATGGTTAGAATTAACGGTAAAATTAACCAAAATCATATCGACCAAATGGCGAAAGGTATTGAAATTGAGCCAAACAAAATTGCTTATGCAGAAGTAGATGTTTTGGAAATTTCAAATAAATCTACTTTGTTGGAAGTTGTTTTGTACCAAGGGTTAAATCGTCAAATTAGAAAAATGTTTGACTATTTAGGTTTTGAAGTTGAAGTCTTAAAACGTGTTCAACACGCAACTATCACTCTTGACGGATTGAAAAAAGGCGAATTTAAACCAATTAAGCCAAAACAAATTAAAGAATTAAAACAATATCTAAGTAAGTTAGCGAGAAAAAATGCTTAAATTTGCAATTGTTGGAAATATTGCATCTGGAAAATCTACAGTAGAATCAGAATTATCAAAATCAGGGTTTAAAGTTTTTGATACTGATAAACTTTCGCATGTTATTTTAGATGAAGAAAAAAGTGCTGTAATTGAGGCTTTTAAAGGGTTTGATATTGTTGAAAACAATGAAATTTCAAGATCAAAACTTGGAAAAATTGTTTTTGAAAACAAAGATTTAAAACAAAAACTTGAAGATATTATTTATCCAAAATTAAAAGAGAAAATTTCAGAAATTTTTGAAGAAAATAAATCTGAAAAAGTTATTTTTATCTCAATTCCTTTGTTGTTTGAGGTTGGTTGGCAAGATTTGTTTGATAAAATTTTGTTTGTACAAACTGACGATGATATCAGATTAAAAAGATTAATGAAAAGAAATTCTTATTCTGAAAAAGAAGCAATGGCAAGAATTTCTGCTCAAATTCCGCAAGATGAAAAAATAAAAAAATCGGATTTTATAATTTGTAACAATGGTACTCTTGAAATCTTGCAAAATCAGATTGAGAGGTTTATAATCCAGTTAGAGGAAATGGAGTAAGCACACGTGTCATCAAACATAGTAACAAAAATCGAGGCTGGTAAAAAACAACGATTACGTGTAATCGTGGGTGTTACTGCTATTGTTTTGATTTTAGTTGCTTTATCTGTTTTATTTATCCAATTCCTATTAAGAAACGAACGTGTTGAAATTGAAGGTCATATCAAAGAGGTTGCAAAACAAAGTGCAGTTTCTGCCGAAAACCTTATTTATGGCGACTTCCAAACTCTTAATGTGTATGCTCATTTCCTAGAAAAAGAACCTAAATATTTGAGTAAATCTTATGCAAAAACAGGCTTAAAAACTGCAATTAAAGACACAAGATTTTATTCAATGGGGATTGCTTATCCTAATGGCGAAATCCTTATTTATGATGCAAACAAAGGATTTGCTCCCTCTATTAATGTCAAAGGCTTTAAATACTTTGAAGAATCAATGAAAGGCAAACGATTTGTTGATTTCATCAATTGTTTTTATGACGAAGACAAATTGATTGTATTGTATTCTGTTCCAGTTAAACACAATGGTAAAGTTGTTGCAGTTTTAACAGGTGCTCACAGTGCTTACGATTACTCTAGAGCAATTGATATTACTGCATTTAATGACGAAGCAGTAATTCATATCCTTGATGGTACTGGTCATTTGATTTTGAAAGATGAAAGTCCAAAAACAGTATTAAAATCATCTATTTTCGAAACAAATGATGTTTCAAATAAACTTAGAAAAGAAGCGTTAAGTGCAAAAGAACCGTTTAGTTACTGGTTCAAAGATGAAAACGGTGTTAAAAAAGTTGCTGCATATATTCCAATTGAATATAACAACTGGAAAATTTTGGCAATACTTCCATTTAGTGCAATTAGCCACAACACAAATGCCGTATTACGTTACGCAATTATGTTTGTTATGCTGATTAACATAATTGTAATATTGGGTATTCGTTACAACGTAATCATTAGACAACGTTCTGACAATATGATTATGGATATGGCTTTGCAAGATGATGTTACAAAGAGCATGAACAAGGCTAGTTTCTATTTAGAATCAGAAAAAATGTTGTTGAAAAAACTTCTTCCTGATGAAAAATTAGCACTTATCTTAATGGATATCGATAACTTCAAGATTATCAATGAATTGTATAGCATGAAAAAAGGCGATGCAATTTTGAGAAATGTCGCAAAAATCTTAAGCAAAAATGTTCAAGAAAACGGTATTTATGCAAGATTGAACGATGATGTGTTTGCGATGATGTATAAGTATAAAGATGAAAAAGAATTAATCTCTTTAATCGATTCGATTTCAGAAGATGTATTCAATTTGAAATTATCACTAAAAGTAATTCCGTCATTTGGTATTTACAGAATTACAGACACTTCCGTTCCAGTAAATGCTATGTGCGACAAAGCAAACCTTGCAAAACGTACAATCAAAGGTTTAGTTGGCAACAGATATGCATTCTTTACTGAAAAATTAAGTCGTGCAATCCTTGCTGACAAAGAAATTGAAGATGAAATGCGTCCAGCATTAGAACAAAAACAGTTTGTAATGTATTTACAACCTAAAATTGATATGAAAACTATGCGACCTTGTGGTTCTGAAGCATTGATTCGTTGGAATCACCCTAAAAAAGGTTTAATTCCTCCATACAAATTTATTCCATTATTTGAAAGAAATGGATTTGTTATTGAGGTTGATAAGTTTATGTGGGAACAGGCTTGTATTGCTATCCGCTCTTGGTTAGACAATGGATACACTCCTCTTCCAATTTCTGTAAACTTATCAAGAATTCACTTTAAATACGAACATTTGGTTGAAACTATTGAAGATTTAGTTAAAAAATATGATATTCCTAAAAAATACTTAGAATTAGAATTGACAGAAAGTGCATTCTTAGATAATGAAGGTGCAGTAAACTCAACAATCGTAAGACTTCAAAACTTAGGATTTACAATAGCAATGGACGACTTCGGAATGGGTTATTCTTCATTAAATATGTTGAGAAAACTTCCTGTAAATATCTTGAAACTTGATAGAGGATTTATTAATGAAGCAACTTGTACTGAAAGAGGCTTTATTGTATTAAATCACGTAATTCATATGGCTAAAGACTTGAAAGCAACTGTCGTTTGCGAGGGTATTGAAACAGAAGAACAAGCAAATACTTTAAAAACTGCTGGTTGTGATATTGCACAAGGTTTCTTGTATGCAAGACCAATGCCTTTGGAAGAATATGATGAGTACGTTTATCACCACGAGGGTGCTTACGACTAGATGCAAAATCGTGATGAATATTATTTGAACCAAAATCTTATTTTTGTAAGACACTCTATCGCTAATATTGAAGAACGAATGAAAAAAGTTGAGATTGTCAACGATTTTCGCATTGGTAGTTCACGAACAGGCTATCCGATTTTATTCAGAAATGATGTCGCTTTGAATAATCAATATGACCCTGCGGAAGAGTGCATAAATGTTTATGAATCTGTTCCGCAATCAAAACTTAATTTGTATATCATTTGTGGCTTAGAATTAGGGCATTTGCTAACATTTTTTGCAGATAATTCAAAGGCCCACATTATCTTGTTTGAAAATGATTTAGAATTAATGAAATATACTTTTTCAAAGGTAAGTTTGATTAAAGTTTTGGGCAAACCAAATGTTTATGTTGTTTCTGATTACGACGAATTAGCAAACGTAATGAAACACATAAAAACTTTGGACTTGATAAATAAAACTTACGTTGTCGCAAACGAATTCTACTCAAATGCCTACGGACACGTAAAGGCTTTGCTTCAAGAGTTGTATTTGTAATTGTTGAATTTATGCCAACTTTCTTGTGTATCTAACCATAAAGTATACTGCAAAGATTGCTGTCAACAATTCTGTGATTGGCATTGCTGTCCAAATAGAACTACCAC